>CAIYET010000116.1 GCA_903925285.1 Candidatus Hydrogenedentota bacterium
CGCGCCAGAGGCGGCGGACCTTGAGGAGATCGAGTACTCCCACGAGCTGGACCGGGACACGTGGTCTGTAGAGGAAGTCCCAGACAAGGACAACTCACCGGATCAGCACCAGGAGGGTGCACAACCATGAGTACACGCGATACGATGCTCGAAATCGCCCGCGAGGCTATTCTGCACCGGGCATCCCGAGATGGATACGCGCCGGACGAATACGCCCCCGTGGAAGATGATGAAGGATACGTCATCTCGCTGCTTATTGCGCTACACCATTGGTGCCAGGCGCATGGTATCGACTGGCCGTCGGAGCTGGCAAGATCGCAGGACTTGTTCGATGAGGATCTTGCGGAACTTGCCTGTCCTTTCTCTGCGCCACCCATCTAACCTCAACCGCGTTACCTGACCACACACTCAAACCAAGCAAGGGGCGAGATCTGCCTGCACCCGGGCGGACTCGCCCCTTGCCTTTTGGAAAGGAAAAATATGGAAGAAGAATTCGCTGTTCCCTTATGTATCGCTTTGGGTAACAGCAAAGTTGGGCGGGTCTGGACCTTCAGCCTACCCAGCTTTGTGACTTGCCCCGGTGCAAGCACCTGGTGCAGACAACACTGTTACGCGTGGCGGTTCGAACGGCTTCGGTCGAACTGCCGCCGCGCCTACATACGCAACCTGGCCTTGAGCCTCGAGCCCGAGCGCTTTGTTGCACATGTGCTGAAGTCGCTGCCGGAAGACGCATCTCTGGTGCGCATTCATGTTGGAGGGGACTATTACTCGCCTGAGTACTCCGCCGCGTGGCTCGAAATCTGCCAGGCGCGATCCAACACACAGTTCTGGTCGTATACCCGGTCCTGGTCCGTGGCCACGCTGCGGCTTGGCCTCGAGCAGCTCCGCGCATTGCCCAATCTGGCGCTGTTCGCAAGCCTCGACTCGGAAATGCCGCAACCACCCGAGGGCTGGCGCTTGGCGTTCATTGAAAACGATCCGCGCGCCTCCGGCGTCCCCTGCCTGCACCAACAAGGCCAGGTCGAATCTTGTCTGGAATGCGGCTACTGCTTTCGCGAACGCGCCGGCAATGTCGTGTTCACAATCCACTGAAACACCAACCCCTGAGACGCCTCGAAAGTGACCATTGCCTTTCGGGGCGTCTCACATGAAGGAGGAAGACAAAATGAACCAAGACCCAAACACGTACACGATTCCCGTGTACAAACTGCAACTCGTCCAGGAAGGAACTGCGGAAACCACGGCCATCACCGGCCCGGCGGACCTGGCATTTCACCTCAAGGAAATCGCCACCGCCGACCGGGAACACATGGTCGTCATCTTCCTGGACACCAAGAACCGGCCCATCGGCCGGCAAGTTGTCAGCATCGGCACCCTGAACGCCACCCTGGTAGACGCCAGAGGCGTGTTCCGGGCCGCCCTGCTCAATGCGACCACGAACAGTGTCGCGATCGCACATAATTTATGTGAAGCTTCACATAAATTATGTTGTGTGAAGCGCTGGGTTATGTGTAGCAGAGCACAAGAAGCCTCCGGAAACGATTGAATCCGGCATTCTTGACCGAAAGTGCTGCACATAAATCTCAGGTATAGAATGGTCTTTTCAATCCTATTGGGAACAGAAAGGAGACCATGGCTATGCTTGAGTATTGGTTCGAAGACTATCGTACGCTCGTGGATTTTCAGCGCGGCCCATTGGGGCCATATTTTGATGGGTTTGCAGCCCATCTCAAGGAAGCAGGGTATTCCATGTTTAGGGGGCGATGCATTCTCAGCAGGGGCCGCCTTTTCAATGGATGGCTGATGGACAAAGGTATCAGCCGATGTAATCAGATTAGTGAATCGCATGTTGAATCCTTTCTTGATGAGTATGTCAAACGGATACGCTCAACCCGCCGTTGGAGTCTCCAGAGGCGAGATGCGAGGACAAACCTGAAGGGATTGTTTTCGTATCTATTTGAGCTGGGGGTAATCAAACAGCCCAAACCCAAGCGGGAACCGCGGATGGAATACAGTTGGATGCTTGATCCCTTCCTGAAGCATCTCCAGGAAGAGTACGAGATCACTGAGAAGACTATCCGCGCCTCTCACAAACAGGCGAGAGGATTTCTTGAGAGTTTGGGAAACAACGTAACTCGCAAGCACATGAAGGCGCTTAGCGCCAAGACGGTGGAAGCATACTTAAGGCAACATTGTGAGGAGAGTCGGGACAAGCGCAAGCGCTTGACCGCGGCTTTACGCCGGTTCTTACGTTTCTGCGCCCTAAAAGGGTATATCGCAACCGACTTCTCGGACCTGATTCCTTCAGTGCGCACCTATCGGCGTGCCGCTTTGCCCCGAGGCATGGAGGACTCGGCTCTGGAACGCGTTCTCGATGCCATCCCTAAAGAGACGGCAAAAGGCGCACGGGACTACGCGATCATTTTGCTGATGATAACGTACGGTGTTCGGGGACAGTCGATCACTGAACTGTGCCTGGAAGATATCAACTGGCCGCGTTCAACTGTCCGCATTCGAGGCAAGAAAGGCGGGAAAGAGGTGCTGTTGCCCCTGTTGGATGCGGTGGGCGAAGCGCTCCTCGAATATCTTCGTAATCGCCCTACACTTCCATTTCGGGAGGTGTTCATTTCCACAAAGGCCCCTTTGCGCCCTCTCGGCGAATTGGGGGTGTGCACGATGATCCAGGAATACATGAGGAAAGCCGGAGTCAAACGGCCTCGTAGCGGTGCTGGAACGCTTCGCCATTCGTGGGCTATTCGGGCGCTCGCACACAACACCTCGATCAAAGCAATTGCCGACATCCTCGGTCATCGCTACGTGGATACCACCTTTATTTATGCGAAGGCAGACCTCAAGACGCTTCGGCAGGCGGCTATGCCATGGCCGGAAGGGAGGTAACGCGATGGAAACGTGTATCTTCAGCAGTTCTCTGGCGCCGCACCTTCAATCCTTCTTGGAGCTCCGTGAGACCATGGGGCGACGCCGACAGTCGGATCGCAAGTTGCTGATTTATTTAGATCGGTTCCTGATGGAAAAACTCAAACCAGGACAGACCATCACGCGTGAAATCGCAGCGTGCTACGTCGATAGTATGGCGCACCTGAGTACAGGGACCCGGATTAACCGAATCTGTATTCTCCGGCAGTTTTGTCGCTATCTTCAGTATTTCGATTCGCGTACATGTGTGATTCACAGGCAGTTCTTGCCTCTCCGAACACGCCCGGCGCCCTATATCTATTCAGAACAGGACCTGCGGGCGATCATGGCGGCAGCCCGGCACATGGGTCCAACAGGTAGCCTGCGACCATCGGTGATGGCCACGTTGGTTGGCTTGCTGGCTGCTACCGGGTTACGCATAGGTGAGGCACTAAAACTGACGTTGGCGGATGTGGACCTCAAGCGCAGGGTGTTGGTCATTCGTGAGACGAAATTCAACAAGTCGCGCTACGTTCCTTTCTCTCCGTCCACGGCGCGGCACCTTACTGAATTCCTGCGCGAGCGCAAGAAAGCCGGATTTTCCATTGAGCCCGGAGCGGCCGTGTTCGTAAACCCTAGCGGGCACGCCTACGGACACCCAAGGATATGCGCCATATTTATCGAACTTCTTCGGAGTATCGGCCTTCGAGGGCCAGTGGGACAACCAGGGCCACGGGTGCACGATCTTCGTCATGGATTTGCTGTGCGGCGACTTCTCGCGTGGTATCGGGAAGGTGCCGACCTGTCGGCAAAGCTTCCAGTGCTCTCGACTTATCTCGGCCACACAACCGTCACGGGCACTGAAGTATACCTGCGGGCCACAGCCGAACTGCTGGAACAGGCGGATAAGCGGTTCCACAACCATTGTGCCCTTCCTCCCTCGATAAAGGAGTACCACCATGCCTACGATCATTAGCCTTGCGGCCTCTATTCAGAGCTTCTTTGATCGCCATCTTGTCAGCCAGCGCGGCCTAAGCGGCCACACTGTCCTGACCTATCGCGATGCAATAAAGCTGCTTCTGGAGTTCGCCACTCAGCGTTGCAGGAAATCTTGTACCGACCTCGCAGTGGAAGACTTGAGCGCCGAAATGGTTCGGCAGTTTCTGGACCATCTTGAACGTTCCCGTCACAATTGTGTGCACACGAGAAACAATCGCTTAGCCGCCATACATGCCTTCTTCAGGTATCTCGCGACGATAGAACCCCGTTATCTGGCGCGTTGCCAAGCAGTACTGGCCGTTCCGTTCAAGCGCCACGCCCAACCCGTTCCCGAATATCTCGAACGGAATGAGGTGTTGAGCATCCTTCAGCACATTGACAATCGAACGCTGTTGGGACAACGGGATGACGCGCTTCTACGCCTGCTGTACAACACAGGTATGAGGGCTCACGAACTGGTAACCCTCGACATCAACCACGTACGCTTCAGTCGGCCTTACCATGTTCGCATTCACGGTAAAGGGCACAAGGAACGAACCTGTCCATTGTGGCGTGAGACCATTCAGGCGCTCAAAGCCTACGTGGAAAGGCGCGCTGCTCGGTTCACGGATGCCACACCCCTGTTCGTCAACTCCGAAGGGGAACGGCTTACGCGTTTCGGCTTGTTGTATCTTGTACGGCGTTGGGTGGAAAAGGCCGCGAAAGACTGCCCGTCCTTGTTGACGCACAAGGTCACTCCGCATACCTTTCGTCACACGACGGCCATGCATCTGCTCCAATCCGGCGTCGACCTCAACATGATTCGCTCCTGGCTCGGCCATGCATCTATCGACACCACGCACGGATACGTCGAGATAGACCTCGAGATGAAACGGAAAACGCTTCAATCCTGCGAACGGATCCTGCCAAAGCAAAGGCAAAGCCGTCCTTCTTGGCAGCGCGATCCCAACATCCTGGAATGGCTGTCCCGCCTGTAGTTATGTGAAGCGCGCGTCAAACCAATCCATAACGGCGCGCGCAGAGTGCCATCTACTGTGCGTGTGACCGTTCATGAATGTGATCTGAAACCCTGAATCAAACATCACTCCCGCGTTGATCGGAGGAGGCTGTCCCGGACGTTCCGGATTGGCCTCCTCCTTTTCATTTCGCGGGACGAAAACGAAAAGGAGAACAAGAACATGATCCTGCAACAACCAAGAGGTTCGAGAAGTCCCTGTTCCATTGTGATGACTGGTTCGGAGCTGGACCAAGGTGACAACCGTCCAGCTCCACTTCACATAAACCAGCGCTTCACACAACACACCCATCCTGCTCGGCGTCAAAAAACTTACCCAACCCATCCCCGTGCCATGGCTGGACAACCGCCCCCTGCGCATTACGTGGACCGCATAATACTGTACTGTCTATGCAATACTACCCTTGGTTCAATTCTGTCGGTTAGACTACTCGTGTGAATCGGTGTTCAATAATGTCAGCGTGCTTAAGTTTCTTCTCTCGAAGGAGAAAACGGTCGAGGGATTGCAGCGAATGGCTGGACGAAAGAAGAACGTTACCAAGACGTGCGAAATCGGAGAGGACGGTACTGTCAAGTAACACGACAACGGGATGTCCCCGGTTCCGCCCGTCTGCCCGCGAGGCAGTGGGCCTTTCGTCGCCTTGCAGACGGAAAGAGGGAGTTCGGCGTTGGGTGGGCATTGGGTGGGCATTTTGGACTATTTCGGAAAGGTCCCCTGGAGCGGAACTCCATTGGACCTTTTCCGAATTCCGGCGGAAATCGCCACCCTGCCCACCCCGAAAGCCGCGCTTCCCAGTGCGCCGGTTCCGCTGAGGACCGCTGCCGTTGGCGGGACTGCGGGGTGCGCGGAAGCGAAGAGAGCGAGAGGCGGAGCCGGATCCTCGCACGTGCGAAGGGTAGCACCCCGGTCCGGTCAGTGTGCAGGCGAAAACTCAGGATTCACCAAAGCGCCGCAAATTTTACCGGAGGGCGACCGGAGCGGTTCTCGCGAGCCCGCGTCGCAGCGCCTTGAATCGCACGCGGCGCGTGGTATAGTCTTGCGGCACAAGGCCTTTCGCGAGGCCCAAGTTCGTGTGGGCGAGTGGTGGAATGGCATACACGGCGGACTTAAAATCCGCTGCCCGTGAGGGATTGAGGGTTCAACTCCCTCCTCGCCCACCAACACA
>CAIYET010000117.1 GCA_903925285.1 Candidatus Hydrogenedentota bacterium
AAGCCTACAGCCTAAAGCCTGATCAAGGAGATTTGTGCGACGATGGCGGATGATATGTTTTTCACCAAAGACGGGCGTGCATTGCGGCGTGGCCGCCGTATCTCGCCGCGCACAGAAACGTGTCGTCCGTGTCTATTGTCGGTAGCGGACGATCCGGAAACGCAGTTTCCCGGCGTCGTAATGGATATGAGCCCTTATGGAATGCGGGTTCGCATGATCGAGGCTTTTCCGCAGGGTGCTATCGTGACGGTACAGATGATGCGCGACGAAGAATACGCGGTGCCGTTGTCCGACCCTGTCCAGGCAACTGTTGCCCGGGTCGTTCCGGACGACACGGGGTTCATGGACCACGGCGTGCGTATTTTGCAGAAAGTGGCGCGGCGCGCGGAGGCGCGGCCCGTGCGTCCGCGAAAGGAAACTCAGGCGGCGCCGGCGCGCACCACGCGTATGTATACAATGGATGTAACCTTGGGTGAGCGGCGTCGCGGCCGCAGCGGGAGGTAACGTGGACAAGCCGAAGATTCTCGTCGTGGACGACGAGCCGGATGTGGTGGATTTGATTGAGCGTACGTTGAAAGCCGAAGGGTTCGATGTGGTTACCGCGTCCGACGGAATCGGGGCAATCGATTTGGCCGACTCGGAGATGCCCGACCTCATTCTGTTGGACATTATGATGCCCATGATAAGCGGCTACGAGGTCTGCGAGCAGATCAAGTCGAATCCGCGAACCAAGAACATTCCGGTGATCTGCGTGTCTTCGGCGCACACGCCCGATGCGCGCGCGCAAAGCATCAAAGTGGGCGCATCCACATTGGTTGTGAAACCGTTTTTTTCCGCGGAACTCGTGGCGCAGATCCGACGGTACTTGAAAAAGCAGGAACCCCAAGGCTGATCCCGTGTGCGGCAGCCCTAGGATGGTCTCGTGACCCTTGCGAATCGGATAACCTTATTCCGTCTTTTCATGGTACCGGTGTTCGTGGCATTGATCGCCAGCTACACGCGCGAGCATCCATGGATACGGTACACCGCCCTCGGTGTCTATGCGTTGGCGGCGGTGTCGGACGCGCTCGACGGTTTCGTGGCCCGCGCCTACAATCAGAAGACGAAACTCGGCACGTTGCTCGATCCGCTCGCCGACAAGTTGATGATTAACATCGGTTTCGTGTTCATGGCCGTTAACGACCAGTTTGCCACGCGCATTCCGTACTGGTTTCCTGCTGCGATTCTCGCTCGCGATATGATGATCGTCATGGGCGCATACCTCATAAACGAGCTATACGGCCCCGTCCGAATCAAACCCCGCATCACGGGCAAACTCACGACATGTTTCCAAATGGGCCTCGTCATTGCGGTTCTCATCGAAGCACGTTTCGCGTGGAGCCTCATGATTGCCACCGTCGTCATGTCCGCCATTTCGTATGCCGACTACATGTATACGGGCATCAAACAAGTCGGCAACGAAGACGAGCGATAACGCGCAGGATGAATTAGAAATTCCTAATTCCTAATCGGAATCGCTGCTCTCGTGACAGCGCACTTGTGAAATCAGGCGGTGTGTGGTACATTTTCTATAGTAAGCGCAGTGATAAAGACTCGGTTCGAGCGACTCTGTCTTTCGCGGGGAGTACGGAAGCGGAAAACGGCGTCGGAGCCAATGTGTTGGCGATTGGGGATGGTTGATTATGCGCGATTCGAGGCAGGCCGTGAAGGGACTGCTTCCGTCGTGAGGCTTGGATTTTGAACGGCAACCTTACCGTTGAGGGGGCCGATGCAGTGTTTTCGTCTTGCGTATCTTCGGCGTAGTGTAGGCATCATGGCAGTGGGGAGGGTAGTGCGATGCGGTGGTACAGATTTCTTCTTGGTGTTGTTCTATTCCTTGGAATCGGCATCCTGCTCGGAACGCATCCGGACAAGCCGTCTCTTTCAACGTATTGCAGGTTAGAGACGGCTGCACCGGCGCCGACCAAGGTTGGTCCTTTATCGCATTTGGAAGTGCATGAAAAGAAATCGATACGTTCGCCGTTGGCATCGCCTCCTGTGCCGATTCCTGCATCAAACGGGGCGTCGGCCAAGATACCGCAGGGCAAGGGCGCGCCTGACTACGATCCAAACTGGCTGACCACCGTTCAGGATTCCATCCAAAAGTTCGAATACGATGTCCGCGCGGACAAGGACGCCCCTTCGACGCTGCATGCGACGAACCGGGCGCAGAACTTGCGCGCGCGCTTCGACGAAGACGGCGTCCACATCGTCCGGCGCGGGCGATGTAAACGGCGACGGTTACGATGATGTAATCGTCAGCGCTCCGTATTACGAGACAGGCGAGGCCTCCGGAGGCGCCGCGTTTATCTTCCTCGGTTCCGCGAACGGCATTGTCGGTAACGATCCGGACACCGCGTGGGCAAAGTATGAATCCGGCCAGATAGGCGGGGGATTTGGGTGGACCGTCGCGGGCGTCGGTGACTTCAACGGCGACGGCTATGCCGATGTCGCCATGGGCCATCCTAATTTCAATCACGGGGAGGCAAATGAAGGTGCGGTGTTCGTGTTCCTGGGTTCGGCCACACCGCAACCCGGCTGGCAGAATCCGAATGACGCGTACGTGAAGTTCGAATCCAATCAAGCCAATGCCTATATGGGTACGGCCATGGCCGGTGCAGGCGACGTCAATGGCGATGGACTTGGCGATATCGTTATTGGCGCTTTCGATACCCGCTACGAATACGGATATTCACATGGCGAAGTAGGCGAGGGCGCTGTGTTCATCATTCTGGGTACGGCCAGCGCGCCCGTGGGTTGGCAGGACCCGGATACCAGCACACTGACGTGGGGCAAGTTCGAATCCAACCAGGTCGGCGCCGAATTGGGGTGGGACGTAGCCGCGGCGGGCGACGTCAATGGCGACGGATACAGCGACGTCATCGTAGGCGTACCGACTGGAGTGTTTGATGGAGGCCACGGTGGAGGCGCGTTCGTCATTCGCGGCGCTGCGGCAGGTCCGTCCGGCTGGCAGGATATCGTAACCAGTCCCCAAGTCTGGGGTAAGTATCACGGGATCGGTGATTATAGGGGCTTAGGCTACGCGGTTGCGGGCTGCGGCGACGTGGACGGCGATGGCTATGCCGACTTCATCATGGGGGTTCCTTATGGCTCGGACATCGCACCTTTCGCAGGCAGCGTATGCGTCTTCCGGGGAGGTCCGGATGCGCCGGTTGGCTGGGTTACCAACTCGGCGGCGCACGCGACCATATCATCCCACACGGCGGACATGCACTTTGGCTATCATGTGGCCGGCGCGGGCGACATAAATGGCGACGGTTATGCGGATATCATGGCCGTGGGCGGTGTGCCGTTGCCAAACGGCTTTACACGTCATAACACGGCGTACTTCTTTCTGGGATCGAGCGCGGGGATTGGCGCGTCTTCGCTCGACGATGCCGCTGCCGTAATCGACGTGGGCGACTTGGACAACAGCAATGAAGACTTCGCGCCCCTGGCGAACGCGGGCGACGTGAACGGTGACGGCTTTAGCGACATTGTCATCGGCCAGATCAGCTACACGCAATCCGTTCTTAAGGAAGGCGCAGCCCTGGTGTACTATGGCCCGCTTGTCCATATGGCTACCGGATTTGCCACGGCGGCGGCCCGCTTCGAGTCGAATGTCACGCACATGAATCTCGGGTTTTCCGTGGGAGGCGCGGGCGATGTCAACGGAGACGGATATGCCGATGTTCTGGTCGGCGCTCCGAGGTACAACAACGGGGAATCCAATGAAGGCGCGGTGTTCGTGTTCCAAGGTTCATCCACCGGATTGAGCACCACGCCGAGCGCTGTCCTGGAATCCGATCAGGCGGAAGCTTTCTTCGGGCGAAGCGTGACCAGCGCGGGCGATGTGAACGGCGATGGGTATGCGGATATCATCATTGGAGCGCCGAAATACGATCACGGCCAGGCCGATGAAGGCGCGGCATTTCTGTTTCTCGGTTCCGCCGGCGGGATCGTGGGAACCAACCCTTCCACCGCAGCCGCCATCCTGGAATCCAATCAGTCGAACGCCGCTTTCGGCGCCTGCGTCGCAGGCGCGGGCGATGTAAATGGCGACGGATACGCGGATGTCATCGTCGGTTCCGCGAACATCTATTTGTATGATTACTTGGATCTGAACTTTGGTGACAACGCACAGTACAACTACAGCGAGGGCGCTGCCTTCGTCTTTCTAGGATCGCCTTCCGGCCTGATAGGGCGCGACCCGTCCGACGCCCATGCCATGCTCGAACCCGAATCCTATCATTTCTCGACAGCTTTCGGTTCATGCGTGGCGTCTGCCGGCGATGTTAACGGCGATGGCTATGCCGACGTGATTGTCGGTGCGCCCTGGTACGATGGGGCGGCGTTCGTATTCCTGGGATCCGCAAACGGCATTGTGGGCCGTAAGGCCGACGAAGCGCACGCCATGCTCGAATCGACTCGTCTCGGTCAGTCCTCGGGGGGGTTCGGCGAAACGGTTGCGGGGGCCGGCGACATCAATGGCGACGGCTACGACGATATCCTGATTGGGGCGCCGTGGTATAGTGTCGAATCCCTTCCGTACGAAGGTGCCGTCTTCGTCTTCCACGGTTCGGCCGAGGGCATCCAGGCGCGTACCGAGGCAGACAATGACGCGTTTCTTGAATCCGGTGAGATGGGCCTGATGCTTGGGCGTGGCCTAGCCGCGGCGGGTGACGTGAATGGCGATGGGTACGACGACATTGTCGTGGGTGCGCACAGCGGCCAGGCCCTTTTCGGAGTCAGCAAGGTATTCGTGTTCGGCGGTTCGCCGAACGGCATCGTCGGACAAACGGTCGATCAAGCCATGGCCATTATGGTATCGGAAGACATCAGGCCACACGATCCTTGGACGGGAAACTGGGGCTGGGCGGTCGCTGGCGTAGGCGACGTCAATGGCGACGGATTTCCAGATATCCTCGTGGGAGCGCCGAGCTATACTCACGGAGAAGATGGCGAAGGGGTGGCGTGTCTCTTCTACGGAAACTCGGACGGGATGCGTTGTCATCCGCGGATTCGGTGGGCGGATGGGACTCCTATCGGCGGTCCCGGTGTTAACATTGGCGACGGATTGCGCATGTCGATGCGCGCCAAGAATCCGGCGGGGCGCTCGAAAGTGGCGCTGCAATGGGAAATCAAGGCGTACGGGACGCCGTTCGACGGTACGGGTATGGGTTCGAGCGCGTCGTGGCAGGATACGTTGACGGGCGCTGACTTCGACGAGACGGTCACGGGCTTCGCGCTTGCCAATGGCTACCGTTGCCGCATGCGGGCCATCTATGCCCCCGTATTAGGACCGATCCCGGCGCATCCGGCGCACGGGCCGTGGTTCTCGCCGCAATGGGCGACGTTTGGGCCGTCGGATTTCCGCACATCGAATTACCAGCCGCCTACTGCGCCCGCGCTGGAATGGACGGGCGCGCCTTACGACACGACAGAAGACCTTGTGTGCACCATAACTTCGGCCTCGGTGTCACTGGCGTCCCCGCCGCAGACCATTCAGTCGTACAAATTCGTGTGGGCGAATGGCGTGGACACGCCTGTCGAACACGTGGTTCCTGTTCCCGTTACGTTTGACACGCTTCCCGCCTCATATACGGAGAAAGGCGAGACGTGGACCTGCACGGTGCAGGCGTGGGACGGCGTCGTGTACACGTCGAATCCGGGGCGCGTGTCCACGGTCATTGCCAACGGGCTTCCGGGCGCGCCGATGCTGAACTATCCGGCGGTTCAGAGCGACACGGCGAACCTGGTGTGCCGTATCTCAGAGGTCAGCCCCGACCCGGACGGGGACCCGCTGCTGTTCCAGTTCGCATGGTGGGTGAAACACAGCGGGGAATCGACGTTCACGGCGCTGCTGCCCGTGGCCCCGCCCTCGTCCGCGATTTCGAGCCAGATCAACAATACAGCAACGTCCGTGGGCGACGTCTGGCGCGTGGCCGTGACGGCCTTCGACGGGGAAGACTACGGTACGCCGTCGCCGTCGTTGGATTGTACGATCGTATTGGGCGGCGTCGAGTTGTCCTTTATCTTGCTGTCGACCGGCGCGCCGTCGATCACATTGGGGCAGTCCATCATCGCGAGCGGCCAGATCTTCCCGATGCCGACGGGCAGCGGCACGGTGACCTTCCGCAGCATTACGCCATCCAACGTCTCGTCGGATCTGTTTCCGGAAGGCGTGGTGTACAGCAACGGCGCATATACGCGAACGTTCTATCCGACGGAAGCAAGCGAGGGGCGCAATCCGTGGCAGTTGATGTCGTCATGGCCGGGCAATGCCACATATCAAAGCGCATCAAGCCCTGAGACGACGTTCACGGTAAACCGTGCACAGCCGCAACTGGCCTTGACCGTGTCTCACACGGCGGCGTTGAAGAACTTGGGGGGGGTAACGAATTTCCACGTGGATGCGGCATTCAGTGTGGCGAATTGGCCAAGCGAGTTGCAGGCGCTGTTGGCGAACCGATCGGTTCGGTTGTCGGTCATGAAACCGGATGGCACGACGCCGTTCACACCGTTGACGGCGACGACGGATGTTAACGGGGTGGCCACATTCACGACGGCGGATTTCCCGCCACAGATGTTCCAGGAGACGGGCCTGTGGAAGTTTATGGCGGAGTTCCAGCAGGACGCGAACTTTGAAACGACCTCGACGGACGACTGGAGCGTGACGACGGCGGTGTTGACGATCAAAGCGGGCGCGGGCTACGCGATCATTGCGCTGGGCCAGTTGGACCAAGCCGCAGAGGGGCGTCCCGAACACCTGCAAACCACTGACTACATCAATAGCGTGCTACTTGAACGGGGCTTCACACCGGACGACATCTATTACCTGCGCGACCAGAATGATCCCGATACCCTGAAACAGCCGAACCCTGAAAACCTTGCGACTGCCATCGTGGACTGGGCGTCGCAGAAGATGAACGACTCCCCCGCGCCGTTGTATGTGATTGTGGTGAACCATGGGGGTCCGGGCACGTTCTTCATGGCGACGCTGGGCATGAACGGGCAGGTGTCCGTGGGCGACTTGGGATCTTGGTTCGACCTGTTGGCGAGTCAACTGAACCCGGATGCGGCGGAACAGGACATTTTCATCATGGACGGCTCTTGCTATTCGGGCAGCATGATTTCGGCGTTGTCCGGCGCGCACCGCATCCTTATCACGAGTTCGTCGGGCGACGAGATTTCGTTCCGGGGCGTGGAGAATGGCGAGACGGGCTTGAGGGACGGCGATTTCTTCCTGATGGAGTTGTTCCGGACGCTGGGCGAGGGCCGGTTTGTGCGCGACGCATTCGAAGTGGCGAGCGCCAAGACGTTCGAGTACACGCAATACCGTTCGGGCGGCACGACGGTATTTCCGCAGCGTCCGCGGCTCGACGATAACGGCGATGGTGCAGGGGCGAGTGCGCCGCTGCCGATCGTTCACAACGGGGACGGCGAAGCGGCGTCCGTCTTGACGCTGGGGTTAGGCTCCAATGCGGGCAACGGGATCGCCTGGTTCACGGTGGAACCGCCTAAGGCGATTGCCCAGGGTGGAGATATTGGGACGCTGCGCGCGGAGACGACGGGCCGGGCATGGGACTCGCTCAACGACGAGGCGTGGCTCGAGATCAAGACGCCGACTTTTGTCTCGACGGTAGCCAACCCGAGCTATCCGCAATACCAGCAGGTGGCGCAGATGGCGGGTCCAGTCCCAGCGCCGACGCCCGAATCCCTGGGTGGCGGTAAATACCAGTTCACGTGGGCGCAGACGGATA
>CAIYET010000118.1 GCA_903925285.1 Candidatus Hydrogenedentota bacterium
CACCCCCCCCCCACACCCCAAACCCCTACTTCAGATGCTGGTGCAGCTCCCGGACCGACGCGAAGACATAGTCGGGCTGGCGTTCCGCACGCGCGAGATCCTCACGAGTGGTTTCCCCGCTGAGGACCAAGATCGACGCGATCCCCGCGTTGTAGGCCATCTGCATATCCGTGTAGAGGCGATCGCCAACCATGCCTGTTTCCTCAGGCAGCACACCAATTTTCTGAAGACCCATCCTGATCATTTCAGCATTTGGTTTGCCAATATATTTCGGCTCGCGCCCATTCGTGGCCGCCGACAGAAGAGCCGCAGTGGCGGCGCAATCCGGGATATAGCCATATTCCGTTGGACAAACCTTGTCGGGGTTCGTCGCGATATACGGCAAACCTGCACGAAGCAGCAGACAAGCCCCCTCGAGTTTCGCGTAGGTCAACGTCTTGTCGAACGCGAGAACCACCGCGTCCGGATTTTCCGACACGACATCGATCCCCGCTCGGCGCAGTTCCGCTTCGAACGACGGCGTGCCTACAACGAAGACCCGCCGGTATGGCGTCTCAGAGACCAAGTACCGCGCGGTGGCCTCCCCTGATGTCAAAATATCGCCCGGCTCAGCCGCGATACCCATGCGTTCCAGCTTCGCAGCATACTGAGCGGCATCCACCGTCGGGTTATTCGTGAAAAAGAGATGCTTGCGCCCGGAGTCGCCAAGAAAGCGCAAGAACTCCGGAGAGCCGAGGATTGGATTCGGCCCCAGATAGACCGTGCCGTCCATGTCCAGCAGAAACGCCCGAATCTGCCTGAGTCGATCAAAATCCATCAGTACACCCTTACATCCTTGTCGTGCGCAGATCCTGCCCCGATTCCTCGCTGGCCCGGCGTACCTCTTCGACGCGTTGCTGGTGCGCTATTTCGCCCGATTCACCCGATTCGCGGACATCCAATTCCGCCAATTGCTGTACTTTGCCATAGAGAATAATCGTGTCGCCACGGCGGATGTACGTCCGCCCCGTCGGCGCGCCAATGAAATCGCCGCCGGTCCGGCATACCGCCAGCACCTGGACGCCCTCATCACCCAGCCGAAGCTCGGCCAGATTCCGCCCCGCCACCCATGCGCTAGGTTCCACCTTCAGTTCGCTAACCGAATATCCCATACCCAATTGGAGCAGACCATGGTAGTCATACACATCGAGATGCGTCCAGCGCTTCAGCGCCCAGCCAATAACCCGCGACATCTGGCCGTCGACCCACTTGCTGACCGAAATCGCCCACACGATCCCGAGACCCGACGCCAGCACAAGCATCTTAGTGGCAAACGTACCCGCGTGGTCGTTTGACGACACGAACACCGGGATGATCGACGATATCGCCGCCACGAATCCCGCGTTGCCCAACAGCATCAGCACACGGATAATTCGACGACGGACCGGATGGCCGATGACTTCTTCCGACTCCTGCGTCGTGAACCCGACCCCGAGGAAT
The DNA here is from genome assembly GCA_903925285.1 of Candidatus Hydrogenedentota bacterium. Taxonomy (GTDB): domain Bacteria; phylum Hydrogenedentota; class Hydrogenedentia; order Hydrogenedentales; family SLHB01; genus DSVR01. The sequence goes on from CAIYET010000118.1 coordinate 1,480, forward strand.
GCCGACAGCGCCTGGAACCGCGCAAGTTCGTGCGACAGCCCCGTGAACTTCAGCGCCACCGTCCCGATACGGACCACGATCAGGCCAAGCGCCACGACCGCGAGCAAAGACACAATAGGTACCAAAGCGCCCATGGATGCAAAATCCCTCCCGTAAAGAGGCAACAGCCCCTAGAACCGTATTGTGCCA
>CAIYET010000119.1 GCA_903925285.1 Candidatus Hydrogenedentota bacterium
AGCCTTCTTCATTACGGCGCCGGAGGCGCGAATCCGTGCTTGCGCAGGATATCTGCCGCTTCGGGCGATGTGGCCATCGCGATGAACGCGTTTGCCAAATCCGCCTGGCGCGAAAACGTCAGCACCCCAATCGGCACGTCCACACGCGCCGCGTCGTCGCCACGCACAACTACGTCGAGCCGGTCCTTGAACTGAAACGCCGTCGCGTCCCAGATCACGCACGCATCGAGCGCACCGGACGCCGCCTGAATCGCCAACTGCTCGACCGTAACGGTCGTCGAAACCAGATTCTTGAGCGCGCCGTCCAACACGCCTATACGCTTGAACCACTCGCGCGCCGTATGCCCGACCGCCGTCGTCTTCTCCTCGCCCAACCCCAGCCGCACGCCGCTCGATGCGAGGTCTGCCAACGCATGAATGCCGCGCGGGTTGCCCTTCGGTACGGCTACCACGGGCGTGAACACGGCCAGCGGTTTCGACTCGGCAACAAACCCTTTCGACTTAGCCTGCGCCATGAACGAGTCGTCGCCCGCGACATAGATGTCACCCGTCTTCGCGATGCCTATCTGCGCGAGAAGCGCGCCGGACCCCTGATATTGCGTCTCGCAATGCACGCCCGCGTTGCGCGCCATGAACAGCGCAACCAGTTCCTCCATCGGTTTCTGAACGCCCGCTGCGCAGTAGATGGTCAACGTACCGGACTTTGCCGCAACGCCGTAACCCATTTTCTCGAACACCCTGCGCGCGGAATCCGTTTGCAGGAACGCCACGAAACGCCGCGCGGCGTCCGGCTGTTGCGCGTGCTTCAAGACCGTCACGAACACGTCGGCGGACGGAAACTTCGTGTCAATGGGAACAATCTCGAACGCGTCCTTGTGTTGCGCCGCGACGAAGTTCCAAACGACGACTACGTCGATGTTGCCAGTCTGCAAAGCCGTCGCGAGTTCGGCATGCGCGCGGCTCGTGTACGCCGGATGGATCGCATCGAGGAGGTTCGCGGCCTTTGCGGCATCCTCGAACATCTGTCCGCACGTCGAATACCGCGCGTCCGGGAGACCGACTTTCACATCCGCGCGCGTCAGATCCTTCAACGCCGCGATATGCTTCGGATTGCCCTTCGGCACGACCACCGTCGGATACAGCGAGCCTACTACGGCCATAGCGTCCTCGCGCAGTCCTTTTTCCTTGAGCATGTCCGCGAACGGCGCATGGCCGACGAAGACATCGCCCGGCGCCCCGATCTCGGCCTGTGGCAAGAGCGTCTCACAGCCCCCCATGGTCAACTCGACCTTCACGCCCGCCTCCACCTCGAACGCTTCCGCCAACTGCTTGACCGGCGCGCTCATTGACGACCCGCACATCACACGAAGCGTCACAGCCGACGCGGAAACCCTGTCGGCGGCATTCGCCCAGACATGTCCCAACGCCACGAACAACGCCACAGCAAGGAAAAATGAAGGATGAAGGATAAAGGATGAAAAAGGCGGTAGGGCGCACCGTGGCGCAAGACCTTGCGCCTCTGGACTGTAAGCTCTAGGCTGAAAACGGGAGATGTGGTTATTCATTCTTCATCCTTCACCTTTTCTTCGAAAGGAGAGATCACCGACGCCATTCCGCCACATGCCGCAATATACAACGGAATTCTTCCGCTTGCACCTGCCTCGCACGGCACCTTGCAGGCATGATAAGCCCGGCCCAACTTCTTGTCAAGAATAGCCAGCGACAACGCCTTCGCAAGGAAGGATAAAGGATGAAAAAGGCTGTAGGCAGAAAACTTCCTACAACCTCATGCAGACGGTTCGGTGCGCGTATCGAGTAGCTCGGGCATCGTGGGTAACAAGAAGGACAGTACCGCCATTCTCTGTAAACTCAGACAGATAGCCCAGGACGATCTCCGCGTTTTCTCCGTCCAGATTCCCCGTAGGTTCGTCGGCCAAGAGCACCTTGGGGTCATTCAGCAACGCACGAGCAAGAGCGACGCGCTGGCGTTCGCCGGTGCTCAACTCGGAGGGGACATGGCGGGCGCGGTCAGTCAACTGGAAGTGGTCCATCAGCGCGCGAGCACGTTCCTGGGCATCATTCGCAGGAACGGCGATCGAAGGGACCAGGATGTTGTGCGCGACGCTGAGATAGGGCACAAGGTGGAATTGCTGGAAGACAAAGCCAATGGTTGCCCCGCGAAACCGGGCGCGGTTATCGGGAGAGAGCGCGTAAAGGTTTTGACCATTGACGACAACTGTGCCCGACGTTGGCGCAAGCAACCCGCCCGCAACGAGCAACAGCGTAGTCTTGCCGCTGCCGCTCGGACCTTGAACCGCGACAAACTCGCCGGCATTCACACGCAACGATACGTCTTCAAGGGCGGCAACCTTGTTTCCACGGCTGGCATAAGACTTCGTGACCTGCTGGATCTCGATCATGACATCATCCCTCTCGCAGGATCGCGGCAGGATCCTGTTGGGCGGCAATCACGGCTGGCAGCCAGCTTGAAATACACGCCTGCAACGGCGCAACCGCGAGGACGAAACCCAGCAAGCGGACGTCGAACAAGGACCGTGCAACCGCTGCGGACATCGGGACACCATCGGCCACGCTCCATGCGAGGCCAGCCCCAAAACCCGTCGCATAGCCGACCACCGCGCCGACCACGCCGACAAGAACCGCTTTGGCCAGAAAGATGGCGACGATGTGGCGCGACCGAAGTCCCAGGGCGCGAAGCACGCCCAATTCCATCCGTCGCTCGCGCACATTGTTCCAGGCCAGCATACCGATCCACAACATTGCAACGATGATGGCCAAGGGAATCAGCCATGAAGCCAATGTCTCCCGCTGGCCGGCGAGGCGGACGTGATATGCGGTTTCCTTCTCGATGGTTTCCTGGCCCAATGCGGCAACGCGATAGCGCGCATCGAGACGGATTAAGGCTTCGGGCACGCGGTGTATGACCTGGGTCTCGGGCAAAATGGCCGCGACTTGTTTGGTGATTTTGTCCAGATCGCCTTTGGCACAGAGGCAGCTCAATGCGAGAATAGCATTGATTCGATTCGGCTTCCCGAGCAACTCCTGAGCCTGCGCCATGTGGATCCAGACGCTGCCGTCATCGACGTTGCCGCGTTCTTCGTGAACCTGCGCAATCGTGAACGAGCCGCCCATCAGCGTCACCTTGGCGCCCGCTTCGATCCCCAATTTTTGCGCCAGGGCGTGACCGATCCGCATCGTACCCTTCTCGACAGGATCCAACATCGGTTCTTTCAGATTGCTGTGGCGATGAGGGACCTCGCCGCGCACACCGATGAGAATAATAGGGCAGTTGTTCTGTTCCGTCCAGAGAATTTTCTCGTAGAGTTGCGGCAGGAGGTGCTGAATGGTGGCGATGTCCGAGTTGCACAATCGAGTGACGAGTTCCTCCGGCATCGACTTGGTGGCAAAGCCATTCGTCCAGAACTCGCTGAGATCCTCGTCCGCGTTCAGGATAACGACATTGTAGCCCATCGTTTTCATCATCTTGCGATAGTCGTCCTCGGCCACGGCCATCATGACAGACGTCTCGGCCTGCTTCTGCGCATTCAACTCCGCCACACGCCCATCGTGTGCCCGCAACAGCGTCGAAACACCCACCAAGCAGCCCATCGCCAACGACACCGCCACAACACCCAGCACAAAATCCGTTTTGCGGTACAGAATCTCCTGCCAAACCAATCGCCAAATACTCATGAAATTATCCCTAGTAGAAGTTAGGAGTTAGGAGTTAGAAGTTAGAATGGCCGCTCCGAGTTCGTCCGTCTGACTCCTAACTCTTAACCTTCCGCGCGGCGGATGGCCCACAATACCATACCTTGGTGCGCCTGCGGTTCGTCGTCGCGGAGATACAGGAAGCCGACTGGATATCCAAGCACAACCAAGCCGGGCACGGCGAGCAACAATCCGGCTAGGCAATGCACGATCACTTCACGCCCATCTTTTCCGCGAGCGTCTTCTGCATGGCCTCGTGGAAACCCTTCATGTCTTCGAGACGCAGCAGGATCAAGTGCGAGATCCCGAGGCCGAAGAGCGGCTTTGCACCAGCGCGCATTTTCGGCGACGCGCCGCGCCCCTCGAAGCGCAGCGTGTGTTTCCCGGCGGACAACTCATGCCGGTCCAGCGAAACCGGCAGATGATCCATGCCGCCGATGCAGAAGTCAATCGGTCCTCCAAACGGTTTTCCGTCCATGAGTGGTTGGTAGACGCCCGCCATGACAGCGAACAGCATGACGGCCTGCAGCGTGTAAGTGCCCTGTTCGGACACGGAGAAATCGATATCGAGCGCCCCGTCCCCCTGCGCCGGCATGTAGATTACGTCGTCCTTTTCCTTGAGCAAGAGTTGCGACGGCGTGCCCCGGACTTCGAGCGTGTTCGCGACGATCGTCTTGTACGGCGGGATACGTTCCTTGGCGGGCGGCCATGGCTGCGCTGAACCGGCGGGCGGCTGTTGGTACCAAAACGCTACGGAACTAATCCAGTCTTGGCGTTCGATGCACCCGCCCAGTTCGAGGATTTGATCCGTGAAGATGCTGCCCTTGTGCTCGATCGCGACCTTGAGCGATCGCTTGAACGCGACCGGATCGTTCAAGTGCCAGCGATACGCGCTCACCCGGTCGCCCGCGAAATAGCCTTCAAACAACGGCACGCCGTAAAACGGCGTACTGAAGGAACGGAACCCCCACGCATCGTTGAAGTAATCTTCCGTGCCCGTGCCGCGCAACGAAGGCGACTCTTCGCCGTCGATATAGAACCGGTCGTCCCCTTCCCCGAACCAGCCATTTTCCATCTGATGCACCGAATAGACCGTCCCGACATACTGGCCCTGGCCCGTGGCCTCGAGGATCGTGTAATCGCCGGGTTCGGCAGGGGCGCTTTGCCTGTACTGCGCATGAAAATAGGTTGAATCATCCGAAAGCAAATCGCTCTTCTGCCAGTCCAAGTAATAGTAAAATGAATCGCACTTGAACGCGTTGGATTCGTTCGTCACCGTGACGCGCGCACTCTTCCGAAATGGCATCCGCCAGTAGCACGTATGCGCCCGCCCGTTCGACGTCACCGACACGGGCATCGATGTATACGATGTCCATGCGCCGTGACCAACGCCGAAGAAATCGCCCAGCGGCGCCTCGACGCTCGGTTTGTCCAGACCGTCCCAATAGATGCGCAAGACCAGCGAGCGTCCGTAGAACAGGTCGTCCGCCGAAATCGTGCACCAGAAGTGCGTGATCACGCCCGGCCCCTCGAGTTCGCCCAGCGTGAGCGACTGACCCGGCTCGATGCTTTTCGCGTCGCCGTTCTTATCCAAGTCCGGGTTGCCGCTGCTCTCGCGCCGCGACGTGAAGTCCGCCGTGTGCGTAATCGCTTCCAACAGCGCTTCACTGCGGGGTTTGGGGTTTGGGATCTGGGGTTTGGGGTCTGCCCAACCCCCAACCCCAGACCCCAGACCCCAAACCCCCAATACAAGTCCAAACACGGCCATGTAACTTCTTTTCGACATCGATATTCCCCTTTCGGAGACTGAAGGCTGTAGGGCGCGCAGTTCCTACAGCCTACAGCCTCACTTCCTACAGCCTCAATGTGTCAAGTTCATCGACAAGTTCCCTAAAGTGCGCCATGGCGTCGGCCACCGGTTGCGGCGACGCCAAGTCCACTCCTGCGTCGCGAAGCTGGTCGAGCGGAAATTTCGAGCCGCCCGATTGCAGAAACGCGAGATAACGCTTGCGTTCCGCTTCTCCGCCTCGCAGGACGTTGCGGGACAGCGCAATGGCGGCCGAAAGGCCCGTCGCGTATTTGTACACGTAGAACGCGCTATAGAAATGCGGGATACGGAAACATTCGAGCGTCAGCGGCTCGTCGAGCGCGACGTCCGGCCCCAAATACACTTCGAGCAGCGAACGATATTCGGCGCGCAAACACTCCAACGTCAAAGGTTCGCCGCTTTCGACGATCGCGTGGATGTTGCGCTCGAACTCTGCGAACATGGTTTGACGGATCAGCGTACCGCGGATCTCGTCGATCTCCCGATTGATCAGGTACGCCCGCGTTTCGCGGTCCCCGGCCTGTCCGAGCAAATACTCGTTCAGCAATTGCTCGTTGAACGTCGAGGCTACCTCCGCCACGAAAATACTGTACCGGTAATCCTGGAACGTTTGATGCCGCGCGCTGAAATACGAATGCATCGAATGCCCCGCCTCGTGCGCCAGCGTGAATACGTGATCGAGCACCTCATCTTTGTAGTTGAGCAGCATGTACGGCGGCCCATCGTAACTGCCGCTCGAAAAGGCCCCGCTTTGCTTCCCGGTATTCTCGTAGCGATCCGCCCAACGCCTGCGCAAAAGTCCGTCTTCGAGCGCGCGAACATAGGCGCTTCCCAAGGGCGCCAGCGCATCGCAGACCCCGCGCGCGGCCTGTTCGTACGTCGTCTTGCGGCGCGCCGTGCGCACGAGCGGCACGTACGTGTCGTAGACATGCAGCGACTTCAGTTTCAGGGCCTTTCGCCGCACGGCAAGGTAACGATATACCACATCGAGGTTCCCGCGTACCGCGTCGATGAGGCTGTCGTAAACCGATACCGGCACGTTGTCCGCGAACAACGCCGCGTCGCGCGCCGACGCAAAATGCCGGACCTTCGCCTGATAAACATCTTGTAGCACGGACGCGTTCAACGCGGCCGCGAGCGTGTTCTTATGCGCGTCGTATTCGGCGTAGAACTGGTCGAAGGCCTGCTTGCGGACGCTTCGCTTATGCGATTCGAGGAATCCGCGGAACGATCCTTGGGTTAGCGGAACCGTCTTCCCATGTTCGTCGACGACCGTGCCGAATACGAGGTCGGCGTCGTTCAACTGCGTGAAAACACGCGACGTGGACTCGATGACTTCGCCCTGCATCGCCAGGAGGCGTTCCTCCGCTTCGGACAAGATATGCGGCTTGTAGCGCAAGAGCCTTTCGAGTTGAAACCGGTACGCGGCCAAGCGCTTGTCCTTGAGGAACCCGCGCAACTGCTTGGCGGGGATTGCCTGGATCTCCGGCGCGATGTAGCTGGCAAGTTCATTCGCTTTCGTCGCAAGATGCATGTAACGTGCAACAAGCCCCTGGTAGGTGCTGTTGCCGACATCCTCGGCGGCCTTCAGTCCGGCATATTCCCCCAAATGCTCCGCCGCGCGTTCGAACACAGCCTGAAATTCCAGGCACGCGAGAAGGCTCTTTACCGAGCGTCCCAGCGTGCCACGAAACGATTCGAGCATCGGAACCTGCCGCTCCAGCTTGCCGAGCGCGCGCATCCACGCCTCGTCGCTCTTGAACAATACAGTCAAATCCCAAGTGTCGTCCACCGGCACTTCATGGCGTTTCAACAAGCGCTTCATAAGACTCCTCCTTCAGGCTTCAGGCTTCAGACTTCAGACTTCAGGCTCTTCATCCTGAAGCCTGAAGCCTGAAGCCTGAAGCCTGCTTCAGTCCCCCCGGTTCGAGTCCGAGGGCTTCTTCGTAAATCGCCAAAACATTTTCCAGCGGTGTATCGGATTGGATGCAATGCGCGGGACTGAAAAAATACCCGCCGTCTTTGCCGACGACTTCGAGACGGTGGCGCGCCTCGGCGCGGCAAGCTGCTTCGGTGCCAAACGGCAACGTGTCCTGAGTACTGATGAGTCCGCAGAACGTGAGCCGGGCGCCGAATTCGGATTTGATCTCCGCCGCATCCATACCCGGCGGTTCCGGTTGCATCGCATCGAGGATATCGAGACCCATTTCGACGAAAGTCGGCATCAGTTTACGCGTGTTGCCGCACGAGTGCATCATGGCCTTCGCTCCGAATTCGTGCGCAAGATCGTAGAACCGCTTCAGCCTTGGACGGAAGAAGCGATTGAAAACGTCCGGCGAAAACATCGGTCCCGCCTGGTTGCCGCAATCCTCGCCGAGGCACAGAATATCGATCTTCCCCTTGCCCGCTTCGAGCGTGCGCCGACAACGGTCGTACAACACGTCGCAACGCTTGTCGATGATCGCCACGCCGACGGGATCGTCCGTCACAATATCCATGATGACCTGTTCCATGCCGCGCCCACGGCTGACGCCGTTGACAATGTCCGGCGTACCCGCCCCGCCATGACAGACAGCGAAATCCTTCAGACGGTCGCACTGTTCCTCGATATCCGAGTAGTCGAACAAGTCCGCCGTCGGCCACGGAAACGACTCGACTATCTCCATCGTAATCGGCGACGCCATCGGCAAGTGGTACGCTTCTTCATATCCGCCCGTTGTAAACTGGATCGTCTTATAGCCGACGCCCCATTCGTCCACGTAATCGCATCCGGGCGGCACGGTTCGTTCCGGACCAATATAACGCGGGCCTACACCGCGAAAGTCCACGCCGAGGATCGGCAAAATATCCTGCGTGCCAAAATGTTCCACAAGTTTGGCGTGAATCTCCGGCGTCAGATAGACCTGAATCGGCGCACGGTCGGGCTGACGATGATTGACTGCGGCAAGTACACGTTCCTTTGAAGTCATGACAGAGGCTCCTCCTCGATTGCCAATCCGGACATGCGCATTTGAACATGACGCCTATTCTTGCCTACGCGGACAGTCTACTGCAAACCGTGTCAAGCCTTTGATAATCTTACCGAAGCGGGGATTTGACTCTGTTCAAGCGTATTTGGTACTGTATCCACTGTTTGCCCTATGTGACAAGGCGGTGGAAAGTGGATCGGCTCAGGGTGCCGCTAGCGGCGATAGCGCCTTCCGGGGCGATCGTGGATGTCGTGGTAACTACGGCGGACCTTTCACAGCCGGAAGGCGTAGAAGGGTTGCCCGTGGGTTCCATCGCCGTCAATGGCGAGATGTCGGAAGCAGGCCGGGAATACCTATTCATCGGCACGGTCTCCGGCACGTTTAAGTTGACGTGCGACCGCTGCATCGAGGCCGCCGAGCACCCGTTTCATACGGATGTGTGCTGGACCTTCGTCGAGAGCACCGCACCGGAGGCGGACGCGGACGTAAACGACGACGATGATGTGGTCCGGACGTTTGCGGGTAACGAGATCGACTTGGCCCCTGAAGTGTGGGAAGAAGTCGTGTTGGCGGCGCCCGCGAAGTTTTTGTGCAGTCCGGATTGTGCGGGTTTGTGTCCGCATTGTGGTGTGAATTGGAATCGTGCGACGTGTAACTGCAACGAAACAGAGGAATTGGATCGTAAGGGCCTCGCGGGACTGGCCGACTTGCTCCCGAAGCTGAAGCCCGACCGTTTGGAGGAGTAAACTGTGCCAGTACCAAAGAGAAGAACTGGAAAGACCAAGCGCGATATGCGCCGCTCGCATCATGCAATGACCCCTGCGAACGCTATCGAGTGTCCGAGTTGCGGCGAGAAAATCATGTCGCACCACGTATGCCTCAAGTGCGGGCATTACAAGGACCGCCTCGTCATCGGAACGGAATCCAAGTAAGCGGAAGGCCGATTTGCTTCAAGGCCAAAGCCTACAGCCTCGGAAACCTCCTATGCGAATAGCCGTCGATGCGATGGGGTGCGATCGCGCGCCCCATGTCGAGGTGCATGGCGCCGTCATTGCCAGCATGTCCACCGGGACGGAGGTCTTGCTGGTCGGCGACGAGCGCGAACTCAAACCGGCCTTGGCCGCCTATCGCAAGCCGCATCGCGTCTCCATCGTTCCCGCCACCGAGATCATCGGGATGGCCGACACACCCGCCAAAGCCGTCCGCCAAAAACGCGACTCGTCGCTGCTCGTGGCGTTGCGCCTCGCGAAGGAGGGTCGCGCCGACGGCGTGGTCAGCGCCGGGAACACGGGTGCGGTGATGGTCGGCGCACGCATGGTACTCGGCCCGATTCGCGGCGTGGCCCGTTCGGCGATCTGCCAGCCCCTTCCGACATCGAAGACCCCCGTGCTCGTGCTCGACTTGGGCGCCAACGTCGATTGTTCGGCGCGCCACCTTTGCGAATTCGCAGAGATGGGTGTCGTCTATTCCGAATGCGTGCTGGGCATAAAAAACCCGCGCGTCGGCTTGCTCAACATCGGCGAGGAGAAGGCCAAGGGCAACGAAATCGCCAAAGCCGTCCACCGCATCCTCAGCAAATCCGATCACATCAATTTCGTCGGAAACGTCGAGCCAAAGGCCCTGTACTTCGGTGCGGCAGACGTAGTAGTGTGCGACGGATTCGTTGGCAACCTCTTCCTGAAAACCACGGAGGCGGTGGCATCGCTGATCGGGCGTCTGCTCAAAGAGCAGTTGACGTCATCCTGGCTCAGCAAAATCGGGGCCTTGTTGAGTATGGGCGCGTTTCGCAGACTCAAGAAGACCGTCGACCCGAACGAATATATCGGCGCGCCCCTTCTGGGCGTAAACGGCAACGTAATCATCTGCCACGGCGCCTCGTCGGCGCTCGGCATCGCGAACGCCATCCATGGGGCATGCCGCGCGGCGGAATCGGGCGTCAACGAACATATTCGCGAAGCCATCCTCGGATTGCGCGAAGCCGAGACGCTCGATAACGCTGGCAATGAATGATGTAGGCTTTAGGCTTTAGGCTTTAGGCTGTAGGCTGTAGGA
>CAIYET010000120.1 GCA_903925285.1 Candidatus Hydrogenedentota bacterium
AGTAGGTAGTCCGAGGTGCCACTTCAGCCCAAAGCCTGAAGCCTGAAGCCTGAAGCCTGAAGCCTATTCTTTCGGCTTCGCCTTCCAGATCGTGCAGTACAAAAGCAGCGAGGCGACGGCTGCGCCCATCCACCAGTAGTAGGCGGCGTGGAAATCGTGGACGACTTGGCCGTGGACGGTCATTTTGCCTGCTTCGATGAGGCGTCCGCTGACGAAGTCCTGCACGGATGCGCCGATGTAGCTGAAGAAGCCGATAAAACCCATCGCGGCGCCGCTGGCGCGTTTCGGACACAGGTCGATCGCGATCAGCCCGCCCAACATAACCAGCAATCCGCCAAGTCCGAATCCAAACAGGCTCAGGCCGGCGTAATGGATCAAGCGGTTATCGCGCAACAGGCGCAGCTCGTCCCCGTCCGTCTCGATGCGGTAATCCTTGCCAAACGGCCAGCCGCCGTTGTGAACGGTCCACATCGTGCGGTCCTTCACCGTCACTTTGGTCATGTTCGCGTCCGTGCGCAAGGGGACGCGCCGTTCGTCGAGCGCATAGCGGACGCCTGCTTCCAGCGGTCCTTCGTGCAAGGCGCCCGCAAGGTCCGGATTCAGCGTCGCCACATAGTTGGTCGGTGAAAAGAATAGGACGAGAAGACCCGTAACTTGCAGAACGCCGTAGCCGAGCGTCGTGGCGCCGCGGCGCGCCTTGAAAAAGAAGTCGGAGATGAACCCGCTGAGCAGCGTGCCCGTGATTTCGGAAATCTTCGCAACGGACAGTAGCGCTCCAGCCGAAACGAGCGTGTAGCCCTTGTCTTCCTGCAAATAGAGCATACCCCAGCTATTGACACCATAGCGCGAGATGTACATGGCCGCGCTGGCCAAACCCAGGACCCAAATCACGGGATTGCGAATCACTTCCCACTGGACTTGCCCGACGGACGCGTCGGCCAAATGCGTATCCTGCGCGTGATCGTTCTTGTAGTCCGACACGAGCGGCAGTCCGTAGGTCCGCGGACGATCCGCCATCGTCCAGAACAGAATCAACGCCGCCACAATTCCAACCGCGCCTGACGCATAGAACCCATAACGCCATCCGAATGCGGCGATGATGTAGGCGATGACGACGAATGCTATCGCCTCGCCGATCCCGTGCGAGATACTCCAGATGCTGTAACGCGAGCCGCGTTCGCGGTTGCTGAACCATTGCGCGAGCGCCACGCCGCACGGGGCCGCGCCCATGCTCTGAAACCAGCCGTTCAATCCCCACAACAGCACGAACATCCAGAACACGTTGTTGAATCCAAACAAGATGACCACGATACCGCTCGACAGCAGCCCCGTCGCGAAGAACCGGCCTACGTGGCTGCGGTCGGCCAGGAACCCGTTGCAGAGCTTGCCGAAGGCATACGAGAGCAGCAGCGCCGAACCGATGCGGCCCATCTGGTCGGCATCGAGGATCCCATCGTCGAGCAGGGGTTTCTTGACCACGGAGAAGGTCAAACGGCAAACGTAGAAGAAGGAGTAACCGAAAAGCAGCGACAGAAATACGGACCAGCGCCGCCACTCGTATTGCCTGCGAATGGCCCCCTGATCCGTCATCACCGGCTGATCGGGACGCGTCCCGTAGAATCCCAAAACCTTGCCGATAACACCCATCACGAAATCCTCCAGAATAAATGCAGGCTGGCCGACGGAATGACGTGGGCCAGCGCGGGGCCTATCGTAGCGAAAAGACGCTGCAAACGGAAACGGACGCGCTCGGATGTTTTCGGATGGTCCATCCACGGGAACAAACCGGGGCCTACTTCAGGTCCATGGCCGATCCGGCGGAACCCCGTGAAACCTGCCGCACGAAACGCACACCGCACGCGGCGGCCCGTCATGGGATGTTCGAGTTCCTGCGGCTGCCAACGCCGGAACGGCGCCCACGAATTGGGCGCATAGGCCCCGGAACGTTCGCAACGCCACTTGACGATCCCAGCGACATTGGCGTAGTTGGGTACGGACAGAAACACGAATCCGCCGGGCCGCAACACGCGCCGGAACTCGCGCGTCGCGGCGGTCGGTTCCGGAAAGTGTTCGAATGCGTCCACGCACAATACCGCGTCGAACGCGGCATCGCTGAACGGCAACCGCGCCGCATCGGCGATTGCCAGCGGGAATCCGCCCCGGCTTGCAACGAGATCCGTGCCCACATATTCGCAGCCGAGTCCGCGAACGACCTCGCCCATGAATCCGCGCCCGCAACCGACATCGAGCACGCGCCGTCCCCGGAGGTCGATATCGAGCGCGCGCCAGACTTGCATGAGCAACTCCGTATCGATGCCGTCCACACCGCCAAACGGGGAACTCACCATGAGCGGGTTTTCTTCGTAATACCGCCGCATGGCGTCCTTCAGTACCATATCGGCCTCCGCGTAAATCGGCTGCCCATGTATACCGCCAGCGGACGCGCCACGGGAAAGAGCAGGTCGGCGGCGGTATGCAATCGCCCGTACTTGATCTCGCGCAGCCATTGGACGTATTTGCGAGGACCGACGAGGTCGATCAGTAGATCGATTTCCGAGTAGGGGGACCCCAATAGTTTCAGTGCGTAGCCTTCGTTGCGGCAACGCCGCCAAAGCGCGCCGAGCGTGTAGTTGTGATGATGGAGCACCGGCGCGTCCTCGGGAAACGCGATCCGCAGACCCGCGCCATGTAGCTTCTTCTGAAACTGAAAGTCCTCGCCTGTGGGTTGCTCGTCGAACCGGAGCTTTTCCCACACCGCGCGCGGCGTCGCCGAGTTCGCGAAGCTCAGTCCGCGGCCGTAGCGCGCGACGAATGCGCGGATCTCGCGCGTGAAATAAAAGTACCCGTTCCGTTCCCACGGGAACTGCGCAAATGCGCGTTCCGGGTCCGGCACGGACGAACCGCAGGAAACGCCGACGGCCGCATCGTCCAGCGGGCGGATCAAGTGGTCAAGCCAATCCGTTCGCATCGGGATCGCGTCCTGCGAAAGGTTGACGATAACCCGCCCGCGCGCCTGCTCGTAGGCGAAATCTCGCGTCCGGCCCCAGTTGAAGTCGCCTCGCGGGATTTCGACCAAGTGGATCGGATAACGGCGCAATATTTCGATCGAGCCGTCCGTCGAACCGGAATCGACGGCCAGCACCTCGAACCGCTTCGCCGTCGATTGCCCGAAGACGGCCTCGATCAATCGTGGCAAAATAGCGCCTGCATCGCGGGTCAAGATCGCGATCGTAACGTCGTAGTCTTCGCTGTGCGTGCTCACAGCGCATTACTATACCGATCCCGCCGCCAATGGACAAAAGAGGCTTCAGGCTTCAGGTTTCAGGCTTCAGGTTACTCAGCACTTCCTGAAGTCTGAAGCCTTCTTCCTTCCTGTGGCAACCAATAGGCCGAAGACGGATAGCAGGATACCCAAGTCTCCTCCGGTCCCGCTAAACACTAACGCCGACATTGCTTTGGAAGTCTGTATGTAGGTGCCTGTGACCGTGGCGGTCTGAGCGGGTTCGACGGTAACCTGAATGTCCGTCGGCCTGGTCCAATTGATGGTGTCGGCGCCGCGGCCGAAACACCCGCTGGAGTCCGTTTCGGTTGTCGCAATCCCGTCTTTGAACGAGACCGTATGCTGGCCAGTGGAAACTCCACTTACAGCGTCGCCGCTGTTGTGCCATACGCCTTCGGCATCCGTATCCAAATGCCATGCAGCCCCGGCGGCATTGACTTCCGTCGGCAATATCTCCACCGTCACCGAACCCGTTTGCTGGGTGTACGTGCCAGTCACGGACGTCATGGCGCCCGCAGTGATTGTTACGGTCTGGTTCGTGGGCGTGGTCCAACCAGAGACGGTCGTGAAGGTTAGGGTGTGCTGTCCAGCCGTCAGGTCAGAGACAGTTGCACCGCTGAATTGTGCGGTACCGCCGTCCACGGCCCATTGTGCGCCCGCAGAAACCGC
>CAIYET010000121.1 GCA_903925285.1 Candidatus Hydrogenedentota bacterium
CAAAAAACCGATTTGGCACGCTTGGTGGCCTATCACCGCGTATCCGAACTGGTCGACACCGGGAACATCAATCCGCGCACGATCAAGGCCATCGGGGATGCCATCCGTGAAGACATACGGGTCTTCGAAGCGCTCTTGAAAGGCAAAGCTCCGGATGCGGTGGACTCGGTCCAATGCTTGGGAGGAAAGGCCGCATGAATACTTTGCAGACCTTCAAGCTTTGGCTGGAACCGGACCGGGACATCCCGGAGTTCCGCCGCCTACGGTGGGCTACGGTGGCCGTGTCTATTCACGATGTGCTGTTGCACGGAGTCCACCCCTGGTCTGGCCCGGACAAGCACAGTACCCTTCCTGAAGCCATGCTGCGAAATGTAAATGAAGAGATGGCAAGGCTCCCGGAACTGGTGCAATTCGGCTATTGTGGCGACGTGAACGTGTATTCGGGCTACGCATGGGACAAACCTTCGCGGTTCGATCGGGTATTGCAGGCCATTCACGAACACGTCTGTTTCGTCGACGACCTGACGTATCTCGAACTGCTCAACATCGCCAAGACGAGGCTCCGGAACCAGTGGACACATTCCATGGTCCGGGAAATGGTACGCGACGCGCACCCTGGGTTCCAGGATCTGCGCCAATTCCTCAAAAGCAAGGACAAGCAAATCAAGCTGTCCAGCTATGAGGACGTCGACCAGTACGACTTGGCAGGACTGCTGACGCTGGATGACTTCGAACAACGAGATAGCCTGCTCATCTCTCACGGTATCCCGGTGTTGAACTTCCGGCGCGCTTCGCTTCTGGCCAAGGTTACGGACGAGCAAGGCCGGTTGCGGCTTGTGCCGGAAATCCGTCATGTAACCTTGACGGGAACTCCGCTCAAACCGGACTACGCCCACGTGATCTGGCATGTCGCGCGCGAGGGTTCGATGTGGCGGTTCCGGCCGGACATCGGCGACGCGCATGCCAAACGAAAACACTATCAGGAGTTCGCTGCACGCTGGCGGACAGACGAGGGGCGGTTGTGCTTCACGACCACTATGGAGGGGCTCGTCGAAATGGTCGATCGCCAAATCGTTGAGCCGTCGTTTCCGAGCCTGAACTACAACTCAGCGGAACATGCTCCTACGGCCGGCGCCGTGGTGGATTCCTCACACGTCAAAGCCTTTCACATCGGACGGTACGCGCAAGCAGGAACCACCGGCGACCAGTTGAAGGACATCCTGCACCAGTATGAGGTGTCCATGACCGGTAACAAGGACCAGTTGCTCCAGAAACTGGCCACGCTCGCGGCGAGCAAGTACCGGGAAAGACTGCCGGAGATGGAGAGATTCTTCTCCAGGAACCGCTTCGTTCGCATGCGAAGCGCACCGTCCAGCGTGGCAGAACTGCCACTCCTCGATGATCTGACCTACCTGCGAAACCTCGTCCTTACCATGTACGCAGTCAAACACCTGCGCGGCGACGCCATCCTCGAAGCATCGCACCGCAACAACACGTACACCGAAGACGAACTCGCGCACGCGCTTCTGGCGGGAAAAGTCTCCCTCACCGGAGCCTTCCTGCGCGTCGCGTAATATCAAGAAAAGGGGGCGACCCAACTCGGGAACCGCCCCCCTTTTTTCGACCAGGGTGTCGGGATAATGCCGACATCTATGGGCAATATCATTCCCTACCCAGTGGCAAACCCCAAGTTGGCCCCTTCAAAAAGCCGCTCAAAAGATCGACAAGAAGACATCATCCGAGCGTTATGTACAACAACTGCACCTACGGCAAGGCCGTTGTCCGTTGCCATGGAGAACCACACGGACGGACTGGAGTGCTTACTAGCCCGCTAAATCGTTACAACGGTAATGGCACTGTCACAGTATGTCGGCATGTCCCGGACACGGGTTGGACAGTTCTTGGCGCTGGCGGGACTGCCCGCGGAAACCAAGGCCAGACTCAGGGGAATGACCGACTTGAACGAGTATCAAGCGAGGCGGCTTGCGGGGGAGCGGACGACGCTGGCGGCGGGGGCGAACTGAAGAAGAGGTGGCTGTTGCTCGGCTGGAACTCCGCCGTCTCCCAAGACTCAATGGCGCGACTCAAATTCAAACAAATTCTCGCAGTCAATTGGTCCGTTCTCATCAGCTTGGACTGTGGATGAGTTTTCTGACCATACGCGCTTCTTGATTTGATTCGCTGATTTTCGCCAGCCAAACCCCTGCAAGAGCTGTTTAGAATCAGCCAATTGTCGCCGGATGAGTTTTCAGGAAGGAAAGACGAAATCATTGCGAAGAAATGAGTCAACCGTTGCGCATAAAGTTCCAAAAACGCGTGGTTTCCTATGCTTAGGAAGTCAAGTACTCAGGACTGGGAGCGACCTGGCCGTTGTACACCTTGAGCACCTCGAGTAAGTCGTCCCAGGTCTTGCGCTTATCGGCGGGGTTGCGCAGCAGATGCGCGGGATGGTACGTGGCGCGCAACGGAATGCCGTGGTAGAAGTGCCAGTGCCCGCGCAAACGGCCAATGGTCTCCGTGGTCTTGAGCAGCGTCTGCGCGGCGCACGTCCCCAGCGCGAAAATCGCCTTTGGACGGATGATCTCGAGTTGCCGGATCAGGTAGGGCTCACACTCCTCGATTTCGCTTGGCAGCGGATTGCGGCCCTCCGGCGGACGGCACTTCAGCACATTGCAGATGTAGACCTCGGAACGTTTCAGTTTCATCCCCTTCTCGATGATGCTAGTCAGCAATTGCTCCGCGCGCCCGACGAACAGTTTGCCTTGCCGGTCTTCTTCCGCCCCCGGCGCCTCGCCTACAAAGACCAATTTCGCGTGGGGATTGCCCGAACCGAATACGAGCCGCGTCCGGGTGGCCGCAAGGGGACATGCATCGCAACTTGACACATACTGTTCGAGCGTATCCAAATCCTGAATTCTCGACGGGATTGTCCCTCGCGAGAATGTCGGCGCCGGTTGAGCCGGCTTAACGATCTGGGCAACAGGCAGTGCGTCAAGTCTGCGCTGCGGGGGAAGCCCCCGCTGGTCCTTTTCCTTGTGTTTCCAGTCCTTCGATAGTTTCTGGGCTTCAGCAATCTGTTGAGAGGTCATCTTGGAGCCAAGGTCATCCCGCCATTTCCTCGTATGTACACTCGGGCCTGCAAGATTCAGCCACTTGTATGCTTCCACGTGATCCTCCGGTACACCACGCCCTTCGGCGTAGCAGACGCCCAGGTGGTTTTGGGCGTATTCGTCGCCTTGCTCCGCAGCTTTGCGATACCATTTCACCGCTTCCGCCTCATCCTTCGCTATACCTAACCCTTCGGCATAACAGAAGCCCAGGCTTAATTGGCCGCTGGCGAGGCCTTGGTCCGCAGCCATGCGGAACCATTTCACCGCTTCTTCTTCTTCCCCCCAAAAACAGACACCCAGGTTGTGTTGGGCGACGGCGTCGCCTAGGTCCGCAGCTTTGCGATACCATTTCACCAATTCCTCCTCGTCCTCCGGTACGCCTTGCCCGTTGGCATAACAGAAGCCCAGGTTGTGTTGGGCATCGGCGAAGCCTGCGTCCGCAGCCATGTGAAACCATTGCAGCGCTTCCTCTTCGTTCTTCGGTACACCTCGCCCGTAGGCATAACAGAAGCCCACGTTGTGTTGGGCATCGGCGTCGCGTTGCTCCGCAGCTTTACGAAACCACTTCACGGCTTCTACAACAGCCACCGTCACACCTTGCGCGTCGAAGTAACAAGCACTCAAGTTGCGGGGGGGGATTGTGTTCTCTTTGTCCGCAGCTTTGCGATACCATTGCAGCGCTTCCACGTCATCTGGCTCCGGTACACCTCGCCCGTAGGCACAACAGAAGCCCACATTGTGTTGGGCATCGGCGTGGCCTTGCTGCGCAGCTTCGTAATACCAACCCACCGCTTCCTCATCATCCTCTGGTACACCTTGCCCGTAGGCGTAACAGAAGCCGAGGTTGTTTTGGGCGACGGCGAAGCCTTGCTCCGCAGCTTTGCGATACCATTTCACCGCTTCCTCATCATCCTCCGGTACGCCTTGCCCGTTGGCGTAACAGAAGCCCAGGTTGTTTTGGGCGCTGGCAAGGCCTTGGTCCGCAGCCATGCGGAACCATTGCAGCGCTTCCTCTTCGTCCTTCGGTACACCTTGCCCGTTGGCATAACAGAAGCCCAGGTTGTTTTGGGCGACGCCGTCGCCTTGCTCCGCAGCCATGCGGAACCATTGCAGCGCTTCCTCTTCGTCCTTGGCTACACCTAGTCCTTCGGCGTAGCAGAAACCCAGGTTGCATTGTGCGACGGCGTCGCCTTGCTCCGCAGCTTTGCGCATTTCTGGCCCTGCGGGAATAGGCACCATTTCGCGGGGTACGCCAGCGGAAGCACTAAAGTCTTTGCAAAGTTGGACGGCGAGTTCCGTGCCACGGGTTATCAGCAACGCTGTAGAGCGTTCCGCAAGCGAACGCGAGTCTGGTTGCACAACGAGATAGTGGGGCGTTTCCTGGCTTTCGGTCATCTGTCATTTCCCGCTGTGGGCACGGGTTCCAGTCTTTGTCTTGCATGGACGATTCGGTCGTCTACTTCTTCCGCCATAGTCTGCAGGAGATCGCGTCCTGCCGCTTGATACTCGGCGGCCTGTGTCCAAAGGTTGAAGATATCGGTCTTGCGTAATGCGTCCAGTTGGACTGCGACTTTCGCGAGGCGGGATTTTATCTGGGCAATCTGCCTGATGGTACGGACCAGTTCCGCTGCGGGGCCGTCACCTGGAACGGCCTCGGGAGAGGAGCGCCATTCGTCAAGGATCTGCTTGAGACGCTCGATGTCTCCTTGCTCATAGGCTTCGTTCGCGGCTGCCATGTATTTGTGTCTGCGAACGCACTCGTTTTCGTCGGTTGTTAGGTCTGGGTGTACGGCTTTGGCAACCTGAATATAGATAGCGCGCAGTTCGTCGGAAGGTTTGAAATCCGCGGGCTGAGATTCGGACGGTTGTGCGTTCTCGAACGCGGCCCCCGATTCTTGCGCTTGTGCCCGCGTGCGTTTCGCGTGTGCAGTGGCCGCTGGATCTTCGGGATGCCGTCGCGCTTGGGCCTCGGCAATCTGCGCTTCGATCATGTCCAGTTCGGCAAGCCGGACACCCACTTTGCTCAAGTACGCACGCTCGAAGGTGTGCAGTTCCGCCTGGAGTGTCGCAAGCTCAAGTTCTGCGTCGAACAGTTTGGCTTCAAGGTCAGCCAACTGCTGGCGCTTTGCGTCGAGTTCTTCCTCTTCCGGTAGGATGGATCGAGTTTGCAGTTGCATTGGCGCTAATCCCCTGGCTGACTCGTGATAGCTTATCTTTTCGTATGCTACAGCCGGGGATAAGGCGGTTGCAAGCATGGAAGAAGGCCGGAATCCCCGGCGAAGGAGGCGATTATGGCGGGTCATGGCAATTTGAGTCGGCGCGGCCCGTTGTTTTTCTAGACCGGTACGAATAGCGGTACTGAAATGGGCTTTCCTGCATCCCTGGATGAGCGTGGTGTCGAGTTGGCAGTCGAATTCGGATGAAATGGACACCGTTCACCTATTGGGGAACGGCTTGAGGCTTCAGGGTCGCGTCAACACAGGGCTTGGAATTGCGCCAGCTGAGGATGGCCTCGTTGGAGCTTGAGCAATATCGTCTACTTCTTGCCCTTCAAGTCGAACGTGCCATCCTTCACGACTTGGTGGCACATTTGACGCGCTTCTTTCAGTTTATTTAGTCAAATGTTATCCGCTTCGATGTCTCGCCAATATGCCTCTGGCGCTCCTCACGTTCGGCTTGCTCGCGCGCACGTAGCCGCTCCTGCTCATCATACCACTCGCGGTACCGACGGTTGGTCTCGTCCAGTACTAGCTGGAGCGTATCGCGGTGAACTTGCGCGACCTCTTCAATGGTCGTTCCATTCAACGTGACCGTTGCGCCACTCACGCGGGCGATTCCGGGCCGGTGCATCGTAGTCCACCGAGGAGGGTGGTCCCAGATGGCAACGAAGAGCTGTGCCCATTCCGACGGCGGTTGGCGAGAAAGGGCAAAAGGAACGGTATAGAGAGCGCAGCCACGGGTATCATCGTTGCGTGGCTCCGTGATCTCTTCGACGATTACTCGTGTGATCTTGATGTCCTCAAAACCTGATGCAAGGTTGCCGCGAGGAACCGTAGCTTGTTGACTTGGCTTGACTGTCGCCATCGGCTTTCCGAGTGGCGGGGGGATCTCACGGATTCCGAGCAGGGTGCGAACGAGGTCGCCGTACTCGCGCTCAGAGTAGGGATTGCCCGTGAGGTTGATGTGGTATTTGCCGGTGAGCCAAGACGGGGCTGCTTCAGGCCAAGTGCCGCTCCGCCACACGGGTATGAACTTGCGTTTGTTCTGCTGGGTCATGGCTTCTGCGGTCATGATGTCTCCCTCGTAACCCACGCCACCTTCGCGTGCATCCGAGCGCTTCTTGTAGCTCGGCGTACAGATAATGACAACGAACTGGCTTTCGCGGATGGCGCGCTCCATAAATGCCGGAAGCTCATCTCCCGGGACCGTCGCCCACCTGTCGAGCGTGACATCGACGCCGTCCCTCCGAAGGCGCTCCGCAAGCGAGCGGACCCACTCCTTGTGTGTGTCATCATCCCAGGAATAGGAAATGAATGCCGATGGTGTAGTCGGCTGCTTTTGAGATTCTTGTTTCATGCGGCCCAATTCCGTATTTGCAGGCGCCAACAGCGCCGACTGAAGGCTTAGGAAAGCGTCGAAATGCGCAAGGATCGCGAGGCATAGCTGGGCATTGTCACGAAAGGGCGGCATAGCCCATACGGTACCCTCCTGAAGAAGAACGACCTCACCAAACCCCTGTGATACCGCATTCGTGACAAGAGGAAGCTTTTTGAAGCTAGTCTTCCTCGCAATTTTATGTCGCGCGTGAGCACTTGCAGAAATGGCGAATTCCAAGGGCGTCACAAGCTTCGGGGCCTCACCCAAGATCGCCAGTACCCGGTCCATCGTTGGCGACATCACAACCTTGCTCGCCTTTGTTCGCTCGAACTCCCACCACACATCGCTGAAATTGGGACTGGTGCGCCCTACGTGTCGCTGCCATTCAGGATTCAAGAAGAGGATGAATGGAACCCCGGCTTCGTTGACTGCCTTGAACACGTCAGCAGGCCCGAAAGTACCAGGAGGCGGTGATGGCATCTGCGACGGAAGAATGAGCTCAAATCCTGGACGTGCCTTTCCGTTGGAATAACAGCCCACAATGTCCTCAGGATTCTCCTCGATCCTGCAATGGAAGTTGTCATTTCCTCCCGGGCCCCAACGTCTAGTGTCAAAACATGCGGGGCGGCGGAGATCGCAGAGCAATAGGTCGAATTCATGTGGAGGGTAGGTCAACGAAGGAAAACCTATACGGAAACCTATGTTACCTTGTGCGACGTTGTGGCCCGCGCTTTCCAATGAATTCACCGTCTCTGGCTCGGTATCGATGCACAGTACGTTCACAGGAGTAAATCCCTCAGTAGACGGCACTTAATATAATGTGCAATATAGTTCTGCTAAGTCGTCGTCAACAGAACGATTAATTCTTGGTGCTCCAGTCTTGGTTGAACCAACGGGCGAGCACTCTGAGCAGCATAGACTAATCGACCATCAATCCATGTCGCCGCCAGCACAGTTGGCACAGAAGCCGCCGAAGCTACATCCGAGACAGAGAACCACTCCGCAACTGGCGCATTTCACGGCGTCGTCTTTCTTTATGGTCGCGCCGCACATATCGCAATGCATTTCAGCCTCTTGCCCGTCTACTTCTTCGCCCTCAATCCAGGGCACACTGCCGTCGCCTTCTTCATCATCTGCTCCATCTCCCCGGTCAGCTTGTCCCGCTCCACCGTCAACGTCCCAATCTGCTTGTTGACGGCCATCAGCCGCTCATGAGCCAAAGCGAGTTGATACATTGGGTTGTCGGGCGATAGTTGAATGTGACCCTTTGCGACGGAATGACCTCGTGATTTCTTCGGAGCGAGTTTTACATCCTTCCGCAGTTTGTAGAGGGTCGGACTGGCGATGCCGAGAATCTTGGCGACCTCTTTGTCACTCTTTCCCTCAGCCTTCAGTGTCTTGTCGCGTTGCCGCATCTCGCCCTTTTGTTCTGGCGTGTAGC
>CAIYET010000122.1 GCA_903925285.1 Candidatus Hydrogenedentota bacterium
CCGTACCAACGCTCAAGGACCGTTTTCCTGGAGGCATTCCAAAGGTTTACGCGGGTCTGCAGCGGCTTCCCAACCTTGCCACGGTGCAGGAGCTTCGGTGCGCATTCACGCCGCCGATCGCGCCGTACTTGTCCCTTCGCACGATTCGCAAGGATACAGATCCTCCGCACGTGGCGCCCGATGAACTTATCACCATTGGCTACGACACGGACCTGCTTGAGGCCGGTGCCTGCCAGCCCGGGACGCCAAGGGGATTCACAATCAAAGATTCATGCAAGGGCGTCTTCGTAACGGGCGTTCCGGGCCGGGGAAAGACCAATCTGCTCTTCAGCATTACGACTCAATTCAATGATCGCGGTATTCCTGTCGTAGTCTTCGAGTCAGTGAAAACCGAATACCGCTCGCTACTGACGTTGAAACATCATGCGGATCCGAAGATACGCGCTTTCGCTGAACGGGTGCGTCTCTTTACGCCGGGCCAGGAAGCGATCTCGCCGTATCGCAACAACCCATTTATTGTCGAGAAGTGGTCTTCGGTAGAGCGGCGCATCAATTCTTTGGTCAGCATTTTCAAGGCATCACTTCCAGTGGAAGGCCCAATTTTGCCGTTACTCACGGAATCCCTTTATCGGCTCTATGAATCGTGGGAGGGTAAAGAGGGGTTCCCCACCCCAGAGGATTTCCAACAGGTGGCCGAAAAGGTATTGGCAGAGAAGAACTACCAAGGCGACACCCATTCCGATTTGCGGGGAGCGCTGGACACGCGGCTAACCTCGTGGTCCCTTGGCGATATTGGCCGCATGTTTCGCTGTGATGTCAATATCCCGTCATCCGCAAGCCTTATGGAACCGGGCACCACGGTGATTGAATTGGACAAACTTGATCCCGATATGATCGGAGCCTTCTCGATTCTATCGCGTCTTGATGATCTTCGCCGGCACGTAGAAGCCCTCGGACCCTCCCATGGATGTCCGCGTGTTGTGGTCATCATTGAGGAAGCGCATGCCATCTTTGGAGTGAACGCTGACGCCACGGCCTCGGCCGATCATCCGAATCCGCGCGCGTTCGCTTCGGCCTTGCTCTGTAAAATGCTCGCAGAATGCCGCGCCCTCGGGATCGTTATCATCATATGCGACCAATTGCCGACGCGAATCCCCCCGGAAGTAATCAAAATGGTGTCCACGTTTGTCTGCTTTGGTCAATGCGGCCCCGACGAACGCGACCTGATGGCACGCACCATGAACCTCAGCGAGTCTGACGCCGATGACCTCGTGCGTCTTGCTCCAGGACAGGTCTACTTGGCCACGCCCGGTTACCTATATCCAGCGTTAGTGAGGGTTCCCTATTGTAAGGGGAAACTCAGCCTTGAGGAACCGCCCGTGGACCAAGTGATTTACCAATACATTGTCGATGCGCCTTGGTACCAGACGGCGTCCCAGCAACGGTTGCTTGGTGAAATGAATGTGCTGTTGCGGCGGATGCGCGCCCTTGAGGAGCTCACCGTGAGGGTGACAAACAAGGTAGAACTATTCAAAACGCAGCTCGCAGCATCTGTGCCATCAAGTACCACACCGTTGCATAAGGCGACCAAGAAATTCCTTGATGTTCAGATGGAAACCAAGAGTCTACTGCAAGAGATGGAAGTACAGTATCAACGTTTTCTGCGTTACAGCTACCGTCCCCTCACCACCACCTTGCTGCCCGGCGGCGTCGACGCCGGCATAGCGAAACAGCGAACGCGTCTCATTGCACGCTACGAAACTTCTTTGCGCCCCATGATCGAGCGCGCAAAGTCCGCATTTGAACGCATCGGCCCCTATCCACCCAACCCGACACCAAAGGAGGATGTCAATCATGTCTAACCGAATGGGAATGCCACACCGATCCGATATCACGCAAGATATCGGTGACAGCGAGAAACGAATGGATCTCGAAAATGACTTCATGGAAACCGCTGTTGCCGACCATGAAGTCGTCGAAGGGACGATCTATGCGATTGCTCTCGACATCACGGAAGAGGGAGCCCAATCCGTCGAAACCGAATTGCGTTCGGCAGAAGATGCTGCGCGTAGCGAGTTCAACGACCACGACCGTGAACTCGAACGGGTTCAGGGCGAGAACACGGATATCGAGACTGACCTGAAGACCCGCGAGACTTCGGGCGAGGGCGACCTGAAGCAAACCGAAACCTCGCGCACGCGCGTAGAGGTCCGGAATGTGATCGATCATATGGAACGGGTGATCGACGCGTTGCGGGAAGACGTGGAGTTCCTGCGGACGGAGGGGGAACGGACAAAGGACACGCGCGAGGAAAGCGAGCGCGAACAAGCGGCCCTGCAGGCTCGCTTCGGCACAGGGGGTAAATCATGATGCCGGGTCCGGCCCACATTTCACGAGAGGATCCGTACCAGCGTCTTCTGGTCAACGAAACCTTGTCGTCGCTGGTTGCTGCGACCAAACGCAATATCGAAAAAGTGCGTTCCGCAATGCGCGTGTTGCCACCGGTCAAAGAGGACGGCTCTTCGGATTGTCCCTTTGCCGAACAGCTTTTCTACAAAAAGGAAAAGGCAGCCCGGGAATTGCAGGCGCGCTGTCCCAGTCTTCAGGAGTGCCTGGGCGCTGTAGAACAGGAATGTGCGAAACGTAACCGTGAACGTGGGCGCATTGGTGCGGATGCCCGGGCGGTAATGCTGCCGGAATCCCAGAATCACTATCAGGATGCCCTTGCAGCGCAAAATGCACGGTGCCGTGAGGTAGCTCAGCAGAGACAGGAGCTTGCCCAGTTGATCACCCAAGTCGAGCATGTACTTCAGGAAGCGGCGAAGGAGAAGTGGCCGCTCGGAGAACCCCGCGGAGCGACGCCGGGGGATGCTGGGGCTCCAGAAAAGAGTGAAGGCCCCGGCGGGCAGTATGGCGGATCAGCTCCAAAGTCTCCCACGGCATCTTCGTTCGGGCCGGAACTCGATGGACTCTTGCATACGAACCAGGTAACGCCGCCCCCGTGGGGCAGCGCAGGAAGCAAGTCATGAACGTTAACATAGACA
>CAIYET010000123.1 GCA_903925285.1 Candidatus Hydrogenedentota bacterium
AACTGGATGTATGTCTCGAAATGATCGCTGCTGACTCCAGTCTAATCGTAGCCCCGAATGGCCGGCCAGCCTTCCTGGAAGCCATCGAGAATAATTGGTACGAGGCAAGCCGGTGGAGTCCAAATCGGTCTTGGGTTTGGTATCCGTTACAAGACGCGAAGCGTGACCTGGATCGCTTCACGCGCTACGAGCTGAATAAGCACGCTCGTTACCTCTACAAGAACAGCCCGCTAATTCGTGGCATCATTGAGCGTGTGGTCACCTTGACAGTGGGCGAAGGCTTCTATCCGGTGTTCAAGTCTGCGAGCAATCCGGACTGGGCTAAGAAGGCGAATTCGTGGTGGGCTATTCGCGCGCGGAATATCAGCCTGGGCCCGAGGTGCTCATTCTCTCAATATCAACGCGCGGTCGGGCGAGCTCGTCTGGTTGACGGCGAGTGCTTCTCGATCAAGACTTTTAATGAAACGACTTATCAAGATTGTATCCAGGGCATCGAAGCGGATCGCGTTACTGGTGGAACTGGAGATTCAACGGCTGAAAAGAGCGGATCGAGTGTAGATGGAATCAACCTGAATGCTCAGGGTGTTCCGATTAGTTACACGATGCGGAATGTAAAGACTCCATATGCTGCGGCCGATATAATCCACCACATGTCCCCGATTCGCCTTGGCCAATACCGGGGCGAGACTCTACTTGCATCCGCAATCAATACCGCGCGCGATGTGGATGATATTCTGTCCTTGGAAAAGCAGTGCGTCAAGGATGCGTCGTCCCACATGGACATCATTAAGACGACGACCGGAGAGCTGAATCCGGAGCAGATGCGCACCCTTCGCTACCAGCAGCAGTATCCGACCACTTTCAATCTGCCAGCAGACAACCGCACGAAAGACGATTACTACAGGGTCGCATTTGGGGCACAGCCGATTGTTCTGCGGAAAGGGGATGAATATACTCCGTACGCTCCCGGCCGTCCTGGGGCGGCCTGGCAGGGGTTTATGGACTTCCTGGCGAATACGATCTGCCTTTCATCCTGCCTTCCACCTTCGGTTATTCTACCTATCAATGTTGGTGGGACCGATATTCGCCGGGACCTTGATATTGCCCAACGTGTAGTCGGTCCGTGGCAGCTCGATATTGTTGCGGAGGTTGACGAGATTGTTCATTATCTAGCAGATGGTGAAATCAAGGATGGCGCACTGAAAGGCGCTCCGGATGATTGGACGCTTTCGTGGCACTTTCCCCCGAAAGTTAACGTCGATCGTCAGACTGCCCAGCAAGATCGGTCCGACTATCAGGCCGGCTTGATGAGCGCAGAGGAATACCACGGGCGATACGGTGAAGATGGGGACATATACGAACAGACTGTTATTGATGAAGTCAAGCGCCGAAAAGACCGGATCGCCAAGGCCGGTTTCAAAGACGTGCAAGAATTCGTCCAGGTCTTGAGTATGAATCCTCAACTGTTCCAGAAACAACAACCGAATGAACCACCAAAAGCAGAATGAAACATATTGTAAGTATTAACGACCTCGCCATAAAAAGGTTGGAAGTATTTAACTCGGCCGAGGAAGGCCACCCGTTTTACGGCAACCAGTATACATCTGCTGCTGTTTCCGCGGATGAGTCTTCTGGTATTGCGCAAGAAAAGTCTGTAATTGCAAATAAACACCAAGGTCCGGTGGAGCATGCGCAGGCGAAGTCTGCGCATGAGAACGCTTATCAAAGCCATAAGCATGCTCATGACCTGGCAGTTAAGGCTGGTAATATGAAAGCAGTAGCTGAGCACTCTAGGATGATGGGTATTCATCATTCTGAATCCTTAAAGCATACCTTAAATTAAATATGAAATTTCCAGACTGGCTTAAAGTATCGGGCGACCTGAACGAAGGTTCAGGTGATGTGACAATGTTACTCCACGCGCCAATTGGTCAGACGCAGGCTGGGGATGGTATCTCGTCCCGTGAATTTGGCGCCTGCCTCAACGCCATTCCATCTGGCAAGAATATCACGCTCGACATTAACACCCTCGGAGGCAAGGTGGACGATGGTATCGCGATGCACAACATGCTTCTCGCCCGAGGGAATGTAACAACTCGCGTGGTTGGGTATGCGGCCAGCATGGGCGCGATCATCCATCAGGCCGGTGCGAAGCGGGTCATGATGCCCGGCACGATGCTCGTGATTCATAACCCGATGGCCAATCCCGGGAGCGGAGAGCAAAAGGATTTGTATTCCGCTGGCGACTTCCTCGGGAAAGTGAAAGGCAGTCTCGTTGACCTGCTCTCGAAGCGGTCCGGTCAGAAGCCCGAGAAGGTGTCGGCCATGATGGACGCGAAGACCGGACTCTCGCCAGAGGAAGCTAAGAAGATGGGTTTTTGCGACGAGATTGTCTCCGGCTCGCCCGCTTTCAACGACATGAGCCCTGTTGCCATGTTCGACTTCTTGAAAGAGTTGACCAACTCGGCCGAGCCTGGGCATCCGTTCTACGGGAATCAGCATACGGATAGTCTTTCCGAAGCCGCGAATATGCAAGGAATGAAAGCCGACGACGAAAGCAAGAAAGCCGAGAAAGTTGGCGCGGCCGGCAACCACGAGGATGCGCGTGATGAACATTACAAGGCTTCCAGGTTGCACCAAGAGGCGGCTGATAAGGGCATCCAAAATAAAGAAGGTAATAACCATAGACTTGAGGCAGCAAGGCACAGGCAGAAGGCGGATGACCACGCGGCCACGGCAAGGCGGCTTCGATCTGTGACTGACGATCTTTCGGCGAACGGTCCCGCCATAATCGGACCACCAACAAAGGACAGTATGAAGTTAACCATCGCAAGTCTGGCGGGACTGGTAACAATCCCGGCAGAAGCGACTGACGAGCAAGCGGCTCCAGTCGTAAAAACGGCGGTCAACAGTCTCGTCGCCGAGCGCGACAAGCTGAAGACCGAAAACGAATCGTTCCGCTCCGAGCTGAAGATTCGTGTCACCAACCTGGTCGAAAAGGCCATCACCGCGAAGCTCGTCAAGGCCGAGCGCAAGGATGACCTGATCGCTATGGGATTGTCCAAGGAGTCAGCGCTTGACTTCCTGGACGACATCGCGGCTCAGGTCCAGCCGGCTGGCCGTCGTGGGGCGGCTCCAGCTCCAGCTGAATCGGAAGGCGGCGAGACTCTCGCGAGTCTGCGCGGCAGCCTGAATACTTCGGAAGAGGGTGACGAACACGTCGTTGCCACCGGCCGAAACAACGCTTCGGTTGCTCGCAAGCTGCGCGTGTTGCGCGGCCACGGTGACCTGTTCAAAAACAGCTAATCACAACTATGAATAAATACCGTTCCAAAACTTCATTCTGGGGCCAGGTCGCCTTTGCGCTGCTGGCCGTTTTCCTCTGCGCCATTATGTTCGCCTCCGGCCAGACTTATCTGGCATTGGGCTTCCTGACGCTGTTCAGTCTATTGACCGCTAAGTCGGCCAGCCTGGGCTATTGCCGGGCGGTGACCCTTAGCGTGCCCGAGATTCTGATGGACGTGCTCGATGCCTTCAAGTTGGAAACGCCCGAGCTGTTCCAGCCCGGTGGTTTTGGCAAAGACTTCTCGTCTAAGACAGCAGTCCTGGGCGATAAGATTACTGCCAAGATTGCGCATGTGCCCACTACGGCGGCTTATGACTCGACTAAGGGTGTAGGCTTCTACTCTGGCGCGCAGGACGTTACGACTTTAATTGAAGACGTTCCTGTTACCCTGAGCCAGTTCCGGCACGTGCCTATCAAGATCGGCTGGCTTACCCAGTTGAGCTCGAAGCTGCCTTTGTACAAAGAGGCGATTC
>CAIYET010000124.1 GCA_903925285.1 Candidatus Hydrogenedentota bacterium
AACCCACGGGCACAAATGCTTAACCACCGACCCTGTAAGGGTCGCACAAGAAGCACGATGTCGACCTTTATTAACGATGATACGGACATAGTGCGACCCTTCCAGGGTCGATGGATGTCTGTTTTGTATCCGTGGGTTGTCACCCACGGCTATTCATGTTCCTCCCCTTCGGGGAAACCGAATCGAAACGGTAATTTTCCGTGAACGTGAAAAAGAAGTACGCTAAATCCGGATGAGCCAAATTTATGTTAGAATGTTCCTGGAGGCTGTAGCGTAACGAGGCGCGAGGAGGTTATTGCAATGAGACGTTGGCATTTTTTTGTATTTGTTTGTTTGACGCTGATTGTATCGATTCCTGGGTTTGCCGCACAGGATTCGTTTCGGTTCGTAGTCACCGGGGACAGCCGCGGTGGGGACAATGGCGTGAACTCGGCGCAACTGATCGAGTTGAAGGACGCCATCATCGCGGAACAGCCGCAGCCCGAGTTGGTCATCTTCACCGGCGATCTGGTCTATAACGGAACCGTCGCGCAGTTGCTGTATTGGGTACAAATCTTCATGGACCCACTGATTGCGCATGGGATTGCGGTCTACCCGATCCGCGGCAACCATGATTCGAACGCCGACGCGTGGCAGGCGGTATTCTCGGGTGCCTATGCCCTGCCAGACAATGGGCCGCCCGCCGAACTGGACATGACGTATTCGTTTGTCCACAAGAACGCGCAGTTCATTGGGATGGACGTGAGCGGATTCATGGAGGTCAATCAAGGGTGGCTCGACGACCAGTTGGCGGCCAAGAACGTGCCGCACGTGTTCGTCTTCAACCACTATCCGGCGTTCGCCGTGAACCATGTCGATTGCCTGGCGATGTACCCGGCAAAACGAGACGCGTTCTGGAACAGTATCGGACAGGCCGGCGGGAAAATGTATTTCACCGGCCACGATCACTTCTATGATCATTCGCAGGCTTACGATATTCACGGCATCCAGATTCACCAGATCGTCGCGGGTTCGGCGGGCGCGTCGCTCTACGATTGGGACGATGTATACCGGGAAGCGCCGCGCGTTCAGGGCTTCTCGCATTGCAGGGACCACGGCTACGTCGTGGTCGACGTCAATGGGTACAGCGTCCAGTCGGTGTTCAAGGAGCGCATCGAAACGCAACCGGGGCAGGTACAGTACGTCAATAACGGCGACGTGTTCACGTACACGGCGTGGTTGCCGGGCCAAGGATTGCCCCTTGCGACCGCTGGCGCGTTGATTGCCGCGCTGCTTATCGTTGTCTTCACGATCCGGCGCTTTGTTCTCAACTGAGCGGTTGCAAAAAATCGGTTATGGATTGTGGCGCAGGATGAATTAGGAATTAGGAATGTCGAGATACAGACGGCTTTCGCTCGTATCCATTCCTAATTTCTAATTCCTATCTACAGGCCCCTTCACGAATTTGGGGGCCACTCGATGGCCAGGGTTTGGCCGCCTTCTATGTAGATCGAGTTGTCGACCGTAAACGATGTGAAGAGCGCGTCGAGATCGGTGGGGACCGTATCGAAGTCGAATTCGAGGATCGGACCGAACGCCGCGTATGGAATGGCCGTATCGATATCATCGGGTTGCGCCGAGTGGATCGAAATGTGCTTCGATGCCGTCGGTTCGTTTGTGGACGGCGCCAAATGCCACCCGGCAGGGTCGCACAATCCACCATCGGCCGCGTTGACCAGGTGCACCGTGAAGGGATAAGGGCTTACTACGTCGAACACGATCTCCGTGATGTACCGCGGCATGTACATCGCGCGCAGGAATGCCGTGGTTGTGGCGCCGTTTTCAGAAGCCACGACGCGCAAGTCGCCGTGCAAGCGGTCGCCCGCGTGGGTCAGCGGCACGTAGTCGGTCGGCGCCGTGTAGGGCAACGTATGCCCGGCGATGGTAATCTCGAACGATGGCGTGAACGGTTGGGCGGTATGTTGTAGCGTGGCCCACCGTAGGATGTACTGGCCGCCGAGGTCGTTGACGATTTGCTGGAACTGCGCGCCAAGTTGATCCGCCGTCGATGCCGAATAATACTGGCCCTTCGTTTGCGAGGTCAGCACTTGCAGCGTGGTCAGGTCCAACTCCGCGCCGAAACCGATGCTGTACAGCGTGATGCCACGCTGCTTCGCAAGGTCAATGACGTCCTGATAGGTGTGCATGCTGGCCTCGTCGCGTCCGTCGGACAGGAACACGATAGCCCGCTGTTCGTCCTTTCGGTCGGCGTCGCTCGTGCTGAATTGCGAGGCCGCCGCGAACAGAGCGTCCCAGCAGCGCGACTCTGCGGGGAACGAACGCACTGTAGGCCAGATACCGTCGATGGCGCTCTTGAGATACTCCTTGTCGGTGGAGAAAGGGGCGATTTGCCTGGGATCGAGGTCGCCGCGATGGAACTCGTAAATACCGACCTTTGCGTCGGGACTCAGCGCATCGAGAAAGACGTTCTTGGCGGCATCCTGCATATAATCGATCGCGTCCGAGATGCCATTTTGGTTGACGTCTCCGTTAATCGTGCGGTCGGTCATGCTTTTGGTATAGTCGAGCACAAGGTAGGCCAGGAGTTGTTTGTTCGACCCCCCCGCAAAGTGCGAATCGGTCTCGGAACCGATGAGTTTTCCGTTTTCGAAGCATTTGGCCATGAACTGCGCCGGCGCCGCTTGCACGGCGTGATCGTTCTCGTCGCGCAACGAGAAGTCGAACTCGATCAGGTACGGCGAAGAGTATGTACTCGATACATTCTCGAGCGTCCAGCCGCCCGATGTTTGGATGTTGCCTTCCGAGTAGACGGTGATCTTGACTTGTTTCGCTATCGCGTGCGGGGCGCTAATCGTGATCGTGCCCGTATGCTCACCTTTCGACAGATTTGCACGGTTGACGGTGACGGTGATGACTTTCTTGAGATCGGGGCCGTCGCTGCTGCCCGTCTTCGGCGTCACCAATAACCATGACTGGCTGGTGGATACCGCGAAATCGAGCGTTGTCATCAACACCGGATTGCTGTTGCATACGGTGAAAGTCCATGGTGTGTCGTTATACTCGAAGTTGTACGACGAATTTGACACTTTGATGACATCGACGG
>CAIYET010000125.1 GCA_903925285.1 Candidatus Hydrogenedentota bacterium
AAGTCAACACCGAGCGAGGCGACGTTCTGGGTCAGGTCTTGGGTGGTCTCTTCGAAAGCCATAAAGACACCCGGCTCGTTGAACCGGGTCGCGCCGCGCACCAGAAACTCCATGGCGAGGAGCGTCTTACCACACCCCGCGCCGCCGCAGATCAGCGTCGGCCGGCCTTGGGGCAATCCGCCGCCGGTGATTTCATCCAGCCCTTGGATGCCGATCGGGGCTTTGGGTAGTTGCATTCGTAGTTGCGTTTTCAGTTCTGCCATTGCTCATTTCTCCTTTTTGTCCAGCGATTCTGCGCTGGGGTAGCGCGGGGGCTGCCCGGCTTTGCCCAACAGTTCATTTACTTCATGCTTGAGTTCAAGTACCCGGTTCTCGCGGCCTACCGTGGCGTTTTGCCAGCGTTGCAGTTCATCGATCTGTTCGACGAGCAGGGATTCCGCCCGCCTGCGGTCGGTGATATCGCCGAAAACGGTGACAAACTGTCTGGGCGCGGGCCGGAAGGCCCTCACCTCGAAATGCTTTTCCAGTGGGGCGGCGTAGCTCTCGAAAGAAGCCGGCTCGCCGGTCAGAGCCACCTTGCCGTAGGTCTCGATCCAGTGCTGCTCGGTGCCTGGCATGACTTCCAACACCGTCCTTCCCACGAGTCCTTCGGCTCTTAGGCCCGTCATGCGCTCGAAGGCCGGGTTGACGGCGAGGAATCGGTAGTCCACCGGCCGTCCGGTCTCGTCGCAGACGATCTCGTGCAGTGCAAAGCCGTCGAGCATCTCGCGGAACAGCATCTGGTAGTCCTGCTCGGCCCGCTTGCGGTCGGTGATGTCGCGGATATTGCACTGAACCACCTTGATCGAATCCACCAGATAGACGTTGCTGACGAACTCCACCGCAATCCGCCGTCCATCGGCTGTTTCCAGCGGCAAATCCTCATAACGGATATATTCCTCTTGCTGCAATTCCAGGAAGTTGTCTTGGCTCGCAATGACATCCTTGAAGAAACCCAGATCCCAGATCTTCTTGCCAAGGATATTTTCGCGCGAAAAGACCAACAGTTTGATCAGGAAAGGATTCACGTCAACGACCGCGCCGGTGTCGGCATCAAGAATCAAGATGCCGTCTTGCGCTGTCTCGAAGAGCCGGCGATAACGAAGCTCTGAAGCGCGCAGCAGCGCCTCCTCTCGTTTGCGCGCGATGAGCTGATGCCGCTGGAACAGAAAAGCGACCATTCCGGCGACGAGCAGGATGAAGAGAACCATAAATGTGGCGCTTGCCAAGGATAGGTATTTCACCTCGGCCAGAATCTCGGAGACGTCCACCTTGGCCACCATGAACCAATTGGAACCGGGCACCAGCCGCAAGTTCGCGAGAACCTCGATGCCGCGGTAGTCCTTGCCCTCGTACATTCCCTGCTTTCCGGCCACGGCTTGCACGGCAGGAAGATCGCTTCGGGTCACTGGATGTCGCAACGATAGGGCGGTTCCGGTCTGGAAACGCAATTCGTTGAGAAAGAGGATGTCGTCGCCATCCTTCTTGACAAGAAGGGTCTCGGCGCTTCGGCTGGGAATGGGCCAGGACTGGATGAGCGGGTAGAGGAACTGAGCGGCATCGCTCCGCAGAACCACGAAGGCGACGGGCTGGTTGTCAGCATCCAGCACCGGCCCGACGGCGTCAATGTGCGTGTGTCCTTCAGGGCATCGGAAGAGTTCCGAAAGCACCGTCTGCTTTTCCGCAATCGCCTGCGCGATGGCCGCGTTCATCGCTACGTGGTCGTCTTTGGCGGACAGCAGAAGGCGTCCGTCCAGGTCGAGGAGCAGCGCATTGTCATAGCCGTAGGTTTCCACGACAATCCTTAAACGCTCGCGCAAATCATCCTGCAAGCCGGGACTGCCGGAATCCTTCAGCCAAGCAGCCATGGCCTTTCTGAAAATTGGACTTGAGGCATTTACGTGGGCGTCGTTCAGCCGTGCCTGCCGCCATTGGACGATCTCGCCGGACTTCAACGTAGCGATGGCCGCCAGTTCGTTATACTTGTTGAGGTGAATACGCTGCGCCGAAACCCGGAAAACCCCATACCCGCCAGCCACAAGGCCAAGGGCCATCACAGCCAAGAGGACCGCCCAGATTCGCCTGGATTCAAAGTCAAGCCATTTTCCAGATGTCACGAAAGCATCTCCTTATTCACCACGCATCTCCACGTCCTCTGTGACTCCGCGTTGATATCCCTTCCAACGCAGAGGCGCGAAGACCGCAGAGGCGCGCAGGGCGCGACGCAGAGAGTTTTGACTTGATGTAGCTCGCAATTCGTTTTCATCTTCTCTGCGTTTCTCGGCGTTCTCTGCATCTCGGCGTTGAGATATCTTCTCTCTGAAGCGCCATCTCGCAGCAGGTTGTTCATAACGTTCGTGCTCTTTGCTTCTGTCGTCATGCTTGCGCACCCTTTACTTGAGAGTTTGCCGTGGAAACGCCGTTCTTTCGTTCCATGCCTGCAATACCGGGGCTAAGGTATGTTCGGTTGGAGACTATCGTTCTGATGGCGTCGCCCAATTCCTCATTGGCCCGGTCCTTGAGCATGTAGCCCGAAGCGCCCGCCGAAAGCTGGCGTTCCACCTTGGCGCGGTAGCGTTTCTCGTATCTCCGGTGGTAGAAGAAGCCGCCAACAACGCTGCCTGACGCCAGCAACCCAAACGGCAAGACAAGCGCAACCGAAGAGCGCCGCCCTTTCTCATCATGCTCATGCACACTCTGTATCTGTTTCATCTTCCGCACTCTCAAGCCGATTAGCGACGCCATGTCGTTTTCTCGGTCATTTCGTTATTCCTTTTGCCAACTCAGCGCAAAGGTACTGTTGGCCGGCAACAATGCTTTGAATGGCGCTTATGAGTTCCTCCGAAATGTAATCCTTCAGGAGGTAGCCTGACGCGCCCGCTTCGAACATCTCCGTGACGAACCGCTTATCTGAATGCATTGATAAGGCCAGGACCTTGATCGAGGGGTTCTGATCAACAATGCGGCGTGTAGCGTTCACGCCGTTCAGAACGGGCATTACCACGTCCATGATCACCACGTGGGGACCTAGACGCAGACTGCATTCGACGGCCTCAAGGCCGTCTCTGGCTTCCCCGACGACTTCCATGTTCGGCGTGGCGTCTAACAGGTGCTTCAGGGCGCATCGTACTTCTTGAGCGTCATCCGCGATAAGAACTGTTGTATTCATGATCCCTTTCTTGGGCCAGTCAGGGGCGGGCATTGTGTTCCACGCCGCCTTCGAGCCGCTGGCACGAGTACAAGGCTATCAGGAAAAGACGCGGGGCGTAATGGGGAAAACCCTATTTTGTGCTTCGAAATACCTGAGAGGCCGGAACCAAGAAGAGGAGGGTACGGACGTGGTGACGATGGGCAAGCGACAGGGTTACTGTCCGAGCCGCCCGTGATTTCGCGCGTGCCAAGCGAGTTTACCGCCCGGATTGGCAAATCCCGAGGCAGTGGCGGCGTCTGTAGGTCTATGCCCTTTGCTTGTGCCTGTTAGGCCCCTCTTCTGTGGTTGGTTGCCTGGATTATTTCCAGAATTCGTCATTCAGCGCGACGGACTGAACATCCACGGTCGCGCCGCTCCGGATCACGAACTCGCTCAGCCCAACCTTGCAGAAGGAATTGCCCCAATCGTACGTATATCCGAGACGCGTCCAGGGATAACCGTTCGTTTCATAGGAGGTTTCCTTGAGGGAGTTGAACCAGGCGACATGTTCCGCACTGACGGTGACGAAACGCGACGAAGCCGGAAAGTCAAGCTCAGCTTCGTGGTCGGTGATCTCCGGATCGGGGCTCGGCCTAAAAAGGTCTTCGGGATTCACCCAGAACGCAACGAACCGCGTCTTCCCATTATGGGGCGGCAACCCCATCAGTTGCTCGACACGGAGGGTCATGTTTGCGGAATCGAGGGTTTGACTCTTGCAGAACTCCTGTAATTCCGGCGCGACGGTCACCCATGTGTCCCTTGACGTGTCCAGGGATTTCGTGAGGTCGTCCACCCGGATTGATTTGCCCACGAGGCTGTCGTATCCCGTCCAGGAAGTCCAAGTCACCATCAGCACGCGCGACATTCCCGCCGTGCCTTCCCCAATCAGATGGTTGTTGTAAGGCGTGATAGCGGTGAGCCGGGTTGATATCTCATCAGGCTCCGCTACTTCCGCGTCATTGATCGCGGCTTGATAGGCTTGCTGAAGCTGCTCGTCGGTCATCAAAGCGTTCGTCAATGGGCAGCCTGAAGCGAGGGCCAACACAAGACCCAACAAGACGAACAGAACAGACGCCTTTTTCATGAGTTCCTCCCTTCGCAAATCCGCTCCGTTGATTGAGAACTTACTCGATTGGCGTTCCGGAATTGGCGATGATCGCCTGCATCTCGGGTGTCAATTGTTTCACAAGCTCGGCATTGTACACATGGGAAGTGGTATCCGAGAGGATGGCGGGCGTGGCGCCAAATATCCGCGCGGCGCCGATGGCGTACCCCCGCGACTTTGCCGCAGGCGACCCTTCGGCAACCGCGGGATCGACATCGGTTACAAAGATAGAAATGGTGTTGTCGCTGTTGCGGCGGATATCGAAGGTGCGAAACTGCTGGGGGAAATCGCGGAGCGAGGCCGTTTCGACTTCCCAAAAGCTGTTTTCAGGACCCTGGGTTGGAATAGACGGGTCATACGGTTGGGCGGTAACGGTGTTTAGGTGGCGATGCCCCGCGATCCACAGGATGAGATTCGGATAGTTGTGGAGGTCCTCGAGCACTTGCTCGTTATCCACAACAAGGCTGTGGGTGGGCGTAGGATCGGTAAGGCTCGTTTGCGGCAAGATCGGGACATGCGCTGCGATGATCATGAGCTTGCCGCTGGTCTGGCCCTCATCAAGTTCGCCTTTGAGCCAGTCGATCCGGGTTTGGTCGAGATAACCGGCAGCATAACTCGGCTGTCCAGGCCCCTTGACCGTATCGTCGAGCACAATCATCTTTAGCGGCAAGCCCGCCTTGGGCTCGAAGCTATAGCAGGCAAAGTCATTGTCGAGGTTAGTCTGGGTGAAACCGTGGCCGGTCGGCTTCGAGGTCGTGTTGAAGAATTCGCTCATCCAGTTCAGGGTTGTAGACTCAATTGTCGAGAGGGAGTGGCGGTTCTCGTCGGCAATGACCGTCGGGGGTGTGGAAAACCACTCTTGCGGCCCTGCTCCGATGATATCCCCGTAAGGGGTCGAGCCGTCAACCACGCCCATGTAGGCGCCGGTTCCATTGTAGAACTGCGGATCGGCAGGGTAATCACTACTCATGTTCACGACCGTATTCGCGATATGGGCCTGCTGGATCTTTGCGTTCTCGAAGACAGCGCCCGCCCAGAACTGATCGTGGTTGCCAATGGCCTGGTACCAGGGAATCGCCTTGTCGAGCCCGGCGGCCTTGTAAGGTCTCTGATAATCGATGGTGAAGGCGCCGTCATGAGCACCCGAGCTGGGTGTAATGACCTTGCCGTCCAGAACATCAATAAACCATCTCAGTTCGTTATACTGAGTGTTGTTAGCGTCATCACCGAGAGAGATGCCGAAATCGAAGGGGGTTCTTTTGTGCAACGCGTTGATCGTCTGGACGGCGGCATCGAGAACTTGGGTTGTCGAGAGAATGATCGGTGAATAGACCGTCACCATACCGGTAGAGCTTGGGCCATACAGTGCGGTCCAGCCCATGTAGAGCGGCTGTGCGGGGGATTCCTTGTCGGTGAGATGAATGTCGCTCATGGAGAAGAACGACAAAAGACGCGCGGCATTTGGGGCGTCCGTGTAGGCGGGCGCAAG
This sequence comes from Candidatus Hydrogenedentota bacterium, assembly GCA_903925285.1. Taxonomy (GTDB): domain Bacteria; phylum Hydrogenedentota; class Hydrogenedentia; order Hydrogenedentales; family SLHB01; genus DSVR01. The sequence goes on from CAIYET010000125.1 coordinate 5,824, forward strand.
TTCGGTCCGCTTGTCGTAAGGTTGCGGACTATCCGGATCCTCGCTGTAGTTTGTGCCGGGCCCCACGTGCCAGGCGCTATAGCCGAATGTCTCATAGAGCGGCACGTCGGCCGGGTTAATCTCTGGCGTGTCTGGCGGTAATCCGATGGGAAGAATTTGCTGTTCGGCAGTCGTGTAAACCGTCTTGGAGATCGGCCATTCTTGCGTTATGTTCCTGGCATCGGGACAGCCCGCAAAGAGCAGCAAGCAGGCAAAGCCAAAGCTCAGTGCAGCGGCACACAAGTGTTTTCTCGCTGTTCCGTTGAACTTATTCATGAACGTTCTTCCTTTCGTGTCAATGGCATCGTCAATCTCCAGGCAAGTTATGGCGATCCTGGGGAATTCGCCGGCCGTTTCATTCATCCCAAAAAGTTACGATGCTGTCGAAACATCACTCGAATACTGTTTCGACGGCAGGGATTCATAGCCTAATCTATTGGCGATCCGTAATTGGCGATCTTCGTCTGCATTCCGGGAGTCAATTGCTTCACAAGCTCTGCGTTGTACGCATGGGAAGTGGTATCCAGGATGCTGGCGGGCGTGGCGCCACATATCCGCGAGGCGCCGATGGCGTACCCCCGCGACTTTGCCGCAGGCGCCCCTAACCTAACGGCGGGATCGACATCGGTTACAAAGAGTGAAACGGTATTGTCGCTGTTACGGCGGATGTCGAACGTACGGAACTGCTGCGGAAAATCGCGGAGCGATGAAGTCTCGACTTCCCAGAAGCTATTCTCAGGACCCTGGCCTGCAATCGACGGATTGTACGCTTGGGGGGTAACGACGTTTACGTGACGATGTCCCGAGATCCACAGGATAAGATTCGGATAGGTGTGGAGAATGTCGAGCAACGAAAGGTCGTCAACGATGGAGGTGCTGGAGAATAAAGGATAGTTCCCTGAGTCAGGGTCGAGGGTTTGCTGCGGATGGACCGGGATATGCGCCGTGATAATCATGAGCTTGTCATGGTCCTGACCCTCCTGGAGTTCGTCTTCGAGCCAGTCGAGCCGGGTCTGGTCGAGCGCAGCGCGCGCATAATTTGGCTGGCCAGGTCCTTTGACTGTATCGTCGAGCACAATAACCTTGAGCGGCAAGTCCGCCTTTGGCTCGAACGAATAACAGGCAAAATCATTGGCGAGGTTCGTCTGGGTGAAACCGTGACCGACCGGGTTCGACGTGGTGTTGAAGAACTCGCTCATCCAATTCAGGCTTGAGGAAGTGCTCGTCGAGAGGGAGTGGCGGTCCTCGTCCGCAACGACGGTTGGGGGTATGTCGAAGTCCTCCTGCGGCCCTGCTTTGATGACATCCCCATAGGGAGTAGAGCCATCAACCACGCCCATATAGGCGCCGTATCCATTTACGCCGTCTGGCGTCGGGGTCGGATCATCGGACATGTTGAGAACGGTATTGCCGATATGGGCCTGTGCGGTCTTTATGTCCTCATAGGCCGAGCCCATCCAGAACTGATCGTGGTTGCCAATGGTCTGATACCAGGGGATCGTCTTGTCGAGCCCGGCGGCTTTGAAAGGCATCTGGTAATCTATATTGCAAGCGCCGGCATGAGCGCCGGAACTCGGCGTGATGAACTTGCCGTCAAGGACATCGATGAACCATCTGATCTCGATATACTGGGTGTTGTTGGTATCATCGCCGAGCGAGATGCCAAAATCGAACGGCGATCTCTTGTGTAATGCGTTGATCGTCTGGACGGCGGCATCGAGGACTTGGATCGTCGAGAGAATGACCGGTGAATAGGCCGAAGAAGTGGATGCGCCATACAGTGCACTCCAGCCGATGTAGAGCGGCTGAGCCGGGGATTCCTCGTCGGCGATGTGAATGTCCGTCATAGCGAAGAATGACAAGAGACGCGCGGCATTGGGTGCGTCCGTGTAGCCGGGCGCAAGCTCGGTCCGCTTGTCATAGGGTTGCGGATTGTGGGGATCCTGGCTGTAGTTGGTGCCGGCCCCTACGTGCCAAGCGCTGTAACCGAATTGCGCGTATAGCACTACGTCAGCCGGATTAATCTGCGGCGTGCTTGCAGGTAGTGCGATGGGGAGGATTTGCCGTTCGGCGGTCGTGAATACATCCTTGGCGATCGGCCATCCTGGCTGGGCATCTGGGCAGCCTGCAAGAAGCAGCAAGCACGCAAAGCCGAGGCAGAGCGTAATGATGCATACGCATTTTTTCGTTATTCCGTGGGTCTTAATCATGAATGTTCTCCTCTTCGTTCTCCAGTTTTCAGAAGACAGGTCCCACCTGTATCACAGGCAGTTCCTAAATTCGTATCGCATACTCCGACTTGGGCGATTTGGGAACCTGGCCGTTATCTTGCAGGAAGCGCTCCCGCAACACTTCGAGCAACTTCTTCTTGATATCCTTCTTGCTGTCCGGACTGTCACGCAGATGCCATGCCCATGTAAGGGCGTGCCTCGCGAGATCCTGCGCCCGGTGCGGATTGCGCGTCAGCGCGAACGCCACCGAATAGCACATCTGCGCATGTGAACGTAAGACCTGTTCGAACGTTTCCGCTTGTTCTGCTTGTTTCATCATGTCCCCCATTATTGGCTTTCGTTTGCCAAGGTTGCCGATTCCAGTACGTTTTCAAGACAGTCCGGCGGGAACAACGGACGGCGGCCCAGACTGACCAAGGTCTCTGCCACACACGCCCGGACTTCGTTGGGGTGCACTTCGAGATAGGCTCGGAAGTTTCCCACATATCCGTACTTTCTCCTTCTCAATCATGCTCAGAGCCTGGTTAACTGGCCATACGCCCGGCAATTCCTCGGAATTCTCAGAATCCTTCTTGCTATTGGATTTCCCCCGTGTGAATGGTAAAGACCGCGCTTACGGAAATGTCGCCGGTCACGTTTCTATCCGTGCGCGGGTTGTCCGTCACACTGTCGCTCCATCGAGCAAAGTCGTATCCTTCATCCGGAACGGCCTCCACTGCGGTGCCATCATTTCCGTGGAACACGGTTTGGGAGGTCGCTCCGGTGAGGGATCCGTTCGGCCCATGTGTGTACGTCAGGGTGTATTCATTCTTGACGGTCACCGTGTAATCCGCGGTCGTGCCGTCTGCCGCCGTAATGGTATAGACGACGGGAGCCGTAAAGTCCTGCGGTGTTCCCGATGCGGGCGACACGCCTGCACCTGTATGCGTAATCGTGGGCGCTAGGGCCGTCACATTCGTTCCCTCGGGCACGCCCACCGTTATAGTTTTCTCGCCTTCATTGATGATACCGGCGACATCCGGATCCATAGATTCAAAGGCAAAACTGGTGATTGCTTTCGCAGGGTCCATGGCGGTTTGGACGTCTGCCTGAGAAATAGGGCTGTCCCATATCTTGATGGCGTATACCTTTCCACCCGGTGATGCCTCGGACGAGGTGTCATTGTCGTCGAAGAAGAAGCCGATGCGGCTGCTACCGCTGACAACGGCGGGAATCGCGTATCCATCGGCCAGGTCATCGACCTCGAATTCCTTGGTGAGAGATCCGTTCACGATCATATAGGCTGTGAAAACACCCGTGGCCTCGTCGCGCGTGGCCACAACATCCACAATCTGCTCATTGGAGATCGTGCTGATACCCAGCGACTCTCCCTGGTAGGGATAGAAAGCCAGTTTGCCGTCATTGTAAAAATAGAACCCTTCGTCCGAGGCCATGTTGTTGTAATCCATGATCTTCCGCCACCCGGGCCCCGTAGCGTCGAAAGAAAAGCGAACACCGACGGAATAGGAAGGGCCGAGGTCGCCATCAAGGTCTATCCAGAAGCCGCCCCCACGGCTCAAAGTGGATGTCCAACGCCAATAAGTAGTGTCCCCTCCTATGCCGGCGTCTGTAGCGAACTCACTCGCGGCATTGTTATGATTGTTGCCGTCGTTGTCGGCTCCAAAGGCAGTCAGAGTCGAATTGTGGCGATCATCCAAGAGATTTCCAGCGAAGTCGTACTCGGCAATCAGATCGGGGGAGGATGTCACCGTAACTTCGACGTTGATGGAATCCGTCCCGCCATTGCCGTCCGAGACCTGGATGCTGAAACTGTCCGAGCCGCTCCAGTTCGCCGTGGGAGCATAGGTAAAGGTACTTGGCGAGGCGCCTGTGCCCGATACTGTCGCCATGCCGTGCGACGCTGCACTGCTTACACTCCACGTCAGCGTATCGCCCGTATCTGCGTCTGTCGCGCCCAGCGTTGGCGCACTCCACGCCGTCGGCACCCCGTCTTCGGACATCGTCACCGTCAGCGGGCCTGCGCCCTGCGTGATCACCGGCGCGTCGTTCACGGCATTGATTGTCACGTTAACGGTAATCGTGTCGGTGGCCGTTCCGTCGGAAACTTGAACTACAAAGCTGTCGGGGCCGTTGTAGTTTGCGGCCGGCGCATAGGAAATCGCTTTCGATGTGCCCGTGCCGGATGCCGCGGCCGTGCCGTGTGTGGCCGGCGTAAAGATGCTCCATGTCAGCGTGTCAGCAATGTCCGCGTCCGTCGCATTCAACGTCAAACTGAACGCTGTGGGCGAACCATCTTCCGACATGGTTACGGCGACGGGATCAGATTCCGTAATCACCGGGGCATCGTTCACGGCATTGATGGTCACATTGATCGTGATGGTGTCGGTGGCCGTCCCGTCGGAAACTTGAACCACAAAACTGTCGGGCCCGTTGTAGTTGGCTGCCGGTGCGTAGGAAATCGCCTTGGATGTGCCCGTGCCGGAGGCGGACGCGGTGCCATGCGATGCCGGGGTGGAGATGCTCCATGTTAGCGTGTCGCCACTGTCCGCGTCGGTGGCATTCAGCGTAAGGCTGAAAGCGGTGGGCGAGGAGTCTTCCGACATGGTCACCGCGGCCGGATCGGATTCCGTGATGACCGGCGCTTGGTTGCTCTTGGTCACCGTAAGGGAATACTCCTCCGCTTCACCGAAGAGGAGGTCGCCATGGTTGGGGAATTCACCTGTATCACAGTAACCAATTACACGCATGCGGGTCGTTCCGGCGAGGGCGGATGACGGCGGCGTGATGTCGAGCGTATGCGGGCCTTCGGTGGTTATGCCTTGGCCAACGAGATAGTATTCGCCCGCATCGTAGAAGCTCTTGTTCTGGTTCCAATCGATCCAGACCAGTACTTTGGATGGATAGTCGGGCCAAGCGCCCGTGAGGGTACAAGAGAACGTGCTCGCCAGGCCGGTGGTCACCGCACCGGTTTGGCTTGTGTAATCGGCGTATCCTCCGCTCGTGCCCGTGGAGGTATTGTTGATTCCAGCAAATGCGACGTTCTTGAGATAGTCATAGTCAACGATTCCCAACACGGTGGGATAGGCTGCCGCCGCGACGGTCCAGGCATTCGCGGGGGCCGTGGGCGTGGGGGTGGTGGGGGCTCCACTTATCATGACGGATGTGCATTCAGCGTCTACTGTGTCGGCAAGGGCGGCTCCCGATACCAGCTTGTAGACCAGCCAGAAGTACTGGTCTCCGTGGGTAAGGTTCTTAGTGAATCCATCGAAGGTGAAGGATCCATTCGGCGATGCTACCGCCGAGCCCAAAGCTTCAGATCCAGCCGCCACGGAGTGGAATGACGGAAGGGCGCCCGTGTAGTAGAGGGTGGCCGTTGCGACATCCGTCGCAGGGGCCGTTGACCCATTGGTGTTGAATGTCATGGAGGTGACATTCAACGGGGAGGTGGAGCCGTCCACGCATACAGGCACGCTGAGAATCTCGGCCGTCTGGCCGCCGGCGTGCTGTTCGCTCTTCTGGGTGGGAACGATGCTTGCGATTTCCATCGCCTTGTCCGCGGTGTGAAGAGTGACGCACGAGAGAGAAGTGCTTGCCCAGTCAGAGGAATAGGGGGTACATGCGGCCGCAATATCGCCGCTGTTGTTCAGGCAAAACCCGCCGGCGCTTCCGTAGTTCGGAACCAGGTAGCTGATCACCCCGTCAGCCGTGAACGTTGTGTCGAGGTTGCCCGCTGTGGTATAGCGCGCGGCCACGAAATGGCAGTTGTCTTCGCCGCCAACAATGATTTCCCCATCACTTTGAACCGCAACGAGTTCGGATCTTGTGCTTCCTCCGTTGATCGTGACGGTGACCTTTCCGTCCGTGCTGAATCCGGTATAGAGACTGAGCGATGTGTCGAACATGGCCACACCGAAACTGCTGAATCCGACGTAGCTCGTTCCCCCTTGTCCGCCGCCAACGACCAGCTTTTCCCCGATGGAGCCGCCGAAATCATGAAAGACGATGTCGTTACCCGCGCATCCGGGAGTGCCAAATTCGAAGGTTGTGTTACCTGCCGCGGCGCAATTCTTGTCAAACTTAAGCAACATGCCCGTGTATTTGGAACCGTCGGCGGTCATCACGGTACCGGTCACGTAGATGTTCTGCTCTCCCGAGAGACCGTTATCCAGCGCGATCCCATAGGCGAGTTCCTGCCAACTGCTGCCGCCAACAATGCCTGTCATGTTTACCGTGGTGGCCGTTGCATTGGCTCCATCGGAATCCATGCGAACGATGCAGGAATCGTATGTGCCCGTATTACCGCAGATGACGATCTTCCCATTCTTTTGAATGGCCATGTCGTATGCATAGAAGGCGGCGGCACCGGCGGGGGTAAGTTGCATTCCGTCGCTGCTGAAGCTCGTATCGAGCGTGCCATTCGCGTTATATCGAACCAGGCCCGCATAGGAGGCTATCCCTGACGATTCCCGATGTTCCACCAGAACGAGAATCTTGTCATCAGATTGAATCAGCACGGTGCGGCAGGAATTCTGCAGGGTGTTGGCAAATTGGAAAGCGGTCCGGCCGGTGCTGTTGAAAGTTGTATCCAGCGCCCCGGCCGCCGTGAGTCGAATCACCTGAGTCTTGTAGACATTGCCAGTGGCCGTGTAGTCGCCCACAATGACGGTCTTTCCCGCGTGCGAGGCCGAGGTGCTAGGATAGACCGCGACGCGGTATCCGTTCTCATAGCCCTGCGAGTCTGAGGCCAAAGGCAACTTAAAATAGCCGTGGCTGGCGAAGCGATGATCAAGTTCGCCAACCTGCGCGTACGCGCCAATGGCCCACAAAATCATGAATGCGGACATTACGCTGTGGGACCGTCTCATAAAACACTCTCCTCTCATATGTTGGGCGGATATTTCCAACAACCAGTGGCGCGGATCAACACACAGAAGGTACTATTCCTGGGCCAGTCAGAGGCGGCCTGCGTGTTCCGCGCCACTTTCTAGCCCATATGGCACGAGTACAAGGCTATCAGGAACTCACACGGGGACGTAATGGGGAAAACCCTATTTTGTGCTTCAAAATACCTGAGAGGCCGGGCCTACACCCGCTAGTGTTCCTTCATAATCGAACTCCTTTCCGCATCAGGCCATCTTAGCCGGGTTAATGCCATTGCCAAGCCGTGCCGCACATCGAGCATCGAAAAGATTCCTTGCAGGCTGCCCGCAGCCACCTGGATGCGGTCGTGGAACAGGACCCCGCCTTCTTCGCCAAGAATGGTTACTCGCTGGCGCACCTGATCGACCAGAACCCTACACCCGTCGATTTCCACTATGAATTCGCCGTCGTTCATCTCACATCTCCCTATCCGTTTCCTGGGCCAGTTGGGGGCGGCCTATGTGTTTCGCCTCGCCTTCAAGCCCATGGCATGAGTACAAGGCTATCAGGAATGCATGCGGGACGTAATGGGAAAAACCCTATTTTGTGCTTCAAAATACCTGAGAGGCGGAAGCCAAGAAGAGGAGGGTACGGACGTGGTGACGATGGGCAAGCGATGAAGGAACTACTCGTCGAGGGACGTCAAACCCTCACGAACAGCGTACTTAGTCAATTCGGCAATGCTGTGGATGCCAAGCTTCTCCATGACATTCTGACGGTAGGTGTCCACTGTCTTCACACTCACGCGCAGCTTCGCGGCGATCTGCTTGCTGGTCCATCCCTCCGTGATCAACTGGATGGTTTCCCGCTCTCTTGGGGTGAGAATAGCGGAGCCGGCGGTTGCAGACGGCACAGCCTGTCGGATCGATTCCGTCGCAACAATATCCGCAATCGAAGGGCTCAGGTATACTTTCTTCTCGGCCACAGTGCGTATGGCGGTGATGAATTCTTCCTGGATACAATCCTTCACCAAGAATCCCGAAGCACCCGCGCGAAGCATCTCCATGACGAACTTCTTGCCCGAGTACATGGACAGGGCTATTACCTTGCAGGTTGGAATTGTGCTCGTGATATGCCGCGCCGCCTCAACGCCGTTCAGATGCGGCATCGAAATGTCCATGAGCACTATATCGGGTTGTAGTTTCCTGGCCATTTCCACCGCTTCCCTGCCATCTTCTGCTTCGCCGACTACCTCGATACCCTCCTCCTTTTCGAGCAGGCTTCGAATGCCGTTTCGCAGAATCGTATGGTCGTCCGCCAAAATGATACGGATGTTCATCTCATTTCTCCCAGGCCTGCCGCGCCGGGCT
>CAIYET010000126.1 GCA_903925285.1 Candidatus Hydrogenedentota bacterium
GGCCCCTACACCTACGAGCCCTGCCTGGACGCCGACCCCATGCCTGATTACGAAAATGTGCTGACGGATTGAAAGCCCCTTCCGCCGGATGGGGTGCCGCCCAAACCATGCTTGCTCCGCCCATCACCCGCGCCCGCCCAGGCCCCAAATCCGACGCCCCAGCCTCGCCCGGCTGCCGGCGCCCCGCCGTTGCCACCCCGCGCCCACTTTATCTCAATTCTGCTCAATTCTGCGGTTGACACCCGCGAGCCGGTTCGCTAAGCATAGGGGAAATCGGTGAAAAACCAGTGTGACCATGAAAAAGCAATTCTCCCTCACCCGCGCAGCGCCCAGTACCTGCGGGCGCCCAAAAACCAATTTCCTATCAGTTCACTCCTTTTCCCCAGCAACACAATGAAAGGCAGCCTCTTCGCTCCGCCCGTAATCATCAGCATTACGCTGTCACTTTTTGCGGTCAAGGCCCAGGTTCCTGAAACAGCTCCTCCTGGACTTCAGGCGATCTGGGTTCAGGCCAAGGCAGGCCAAGCGGAGGCTCAATACAAACTCGGGCTGGCATTCTATGCTGGTAAAGGCGTAGCTACGAACTACAGCGAGGCGGTGAACTGGTTTCGAAAAGCCGCGGATAATGGAGATGCGGGTGGTCAATACAATTTGGGCCTGTGTTATGAGCAGGGTGACGGACTGTCCAGAGACCTCACTGTAGCAATCCAGTGGTACCTAAAGAGCGCCAAACAGGGTAACGACTACGCAGAGTTCAAGATCGGCTCGTTTTACTTTAACGGAGAGGGCGTCAAGAAAAACGAGAGCGAGGCCATCGAATGGTTCAAAAAGGCTGCTGCCCACGGCTTAGTGTATGCGCAATATAATCTCGGATGGTGCTTCGATAAGGGTCGGGGAGTGGAAAGGAACCTAAGTGCGGCAGCAGGGTGGTATAGTAAAGCCGCCAACCAAGGAAACGCCCGAGCGCAAGTTGATCTTGGGCTGTTCTACTTTCATGGTCTTGGAGTTCCAAAAAACACTACTGAGGCTGCCACCCTGTTTGGAAAGGCCGCAGCTCAGGGTGATCCAGAAGGTTATACGTGGCTCGGTACCTGCTACGCGAGTGGGACCGGAGTGCGCCAAGATTTCGCCGAAGCGAGGCGCTACTGGCTACAGGCTGCAATGAAAGGTTACGCCCCTGCTCAGTACGACCTTGGAGTTGCCTACGAACAAGGAGACGGTGGGCCTAAGGATTCTGTCGAGGCGATGAAGTGGTACAAACAAGCTGCCGCCCAAGGGAATGATGCTGCCCAAAAAAGGGTAGCGCGTTTACTGGCAGGGCAAGCAAGTCCCTCCAATTAAACCTCGCGCAGCGTCAAGTACGGGCGGGGTGCGCGAAAAGCAAATTCCTATCACTTAAATGATCTCGACAACAGGAGAATGAATGAAGCTTAAAAACTGCCTTGCTCCCGAATCTCGACCCCATTCCCTTATTGAACGAACACTCTTCCTGTGCCCATTGCTAGTATTGAACGCCGCTTGCTTAGCGCAAGAAGCACCCGAAGCCAAATTCGATGTCGCTTACGAAGTCGAATGTCGTGATGTGACACCTCAATCGCTCCGAGAACGCTCCGATGAACGGTTCATCGAAGCTCGATTCCGCATATCGACACAATTGCTCAAGGTGCCCGAAAAGGACATCTGCCAAATAACGTATGACATTTGTGATCCGACAAACGTGCTGACGGTTGTAGACTACCTGCCTAAAAAAGACCTTTCGAGTGATGTCGCTGGAACGATAGACATAGTGGAGAGCAAGCAGATCTCTAATGGGTTCAACGGCAACGCAGGAGGCGCGATCGGATTCACAAACGGTGCTCAGGTGTCGGCAGGGGTCAGCTACCAACATTCGTCTTCGAACTCGAAGACTGAAACCTACAAGAAGCTTCCACCTCGCAGCCTGATCTTGGCCGCCGGAACCATCAATCGTAGTCGGGGAGTTGATTTCAAGCTCAAACCATCCAATCAAGATACTCTGGAGGGCGAACGAGAGTTCACCACCATCTTTCGAACATCCAATAACTGGCGTGCTGGTTATGTTGAAATCAAATGCACGGCGACTAGAATGGAAGGCGTTTTTACAAAAAATGAAGCTACGTTGAGCCAACGGACATTTTATGTGGGCCTCTTTCTTGAGGGTGATGACGAAGGGCGTTGGGCAGCACACAATCTCGCCCGAGTTTACGAGCAGTATGGGGCTACTCTGACCAAAGGCTTCAGGATTGGAAAAACCGATAGTTTGAATCCTCAGACGATAAACGGCAGTTCCCGAGAAAACGACCAAAACATGCAAGAATACATGCAGCGGGTTGGGAAATCTCGGCAGGAATTGAATGAGGCCCTTCTGGCGCTCGCTAGGCTATCTGATTCTCACACGAAGACCTCGAAGCCTCAATCGGCGGCAGAACCTCAAGGCGAAAAGCTTCATGAGTTACCTATTGACCTGATTGGCACTTGGGTTATGAAAAGTATCTGGGAGGCGGATTCGAATACCTGGCGCAGAGTTGAGAGTGGAGCGTGGGCTATTGCAAAGAGCCGGACATTGACTTTTCAAAATGGAATGGGCCTTATGAACGTGGAGAACATACTATCCGCCCACGCCCCAGGTGACAGTGCGAACGCAGTAATTGGCGTTCACGCATCTGGAGCAAAAGGTCAAACCGCCTTCAGCTTAGAAAGAGGAGACCAAAACATATGGGTTTATGAGGAAATCGACCCATCATTCCATGTAACATTCCGCGCAAGGTTTACGGTCAGCAAGGACTAAAGGTAAAGGGGGCAAGCAAGAAGCAAGAGCAAGTGTCTATCAGTCCTCACTATTGACACTTTTGGCGCGTATTGATAAGGGTCTTCCATGTCGCGCAAGCTGCGCATTGAGTATCCTGGGGCCATGTATCACGTCATGAACCGTGGGGATCAGCGCGAGGATATCTTCCGGGACGACGACGACCGCGAGAAGTTCCTGTGCACGCTGGGCGAGGCTTGCGCCAAGACCGAGTGGCAGGTGCATGCGTATTGCCTGATGCGCAATCACTTTCATCTGGTCCTGGAGACCCCGCAGCCCAACCTGGTTTTCGGGATGAAGTGGCTGGCGGTGCCGACTCCGCCAGGAAACCACCATGAGTTTGAAGTGGATCGCCCAGCGCTTGCAGGTGGGGAGTTGGACCTACGTTTCCAACCTGCTCAATGAGCCCAAACATGCACAACCCCAGGCTCAAAAGGAGTTGCTGTTGTGTCAATAGTGAGGACTGACACGAATGGCCCTTAGTTAACGCTTCGA
>CAIYET010000127.1 GCA_903925285.1 Candidatus Hydrogenedentota bacterium
CCATGGTCCTTTTCTGAAATCGACGGCTCCACGTACTTCGGATGTTTCGTCCGCGCGCCCGACAAGGTCCCGAGGCCAAAGATGCGGATGTGATGTCCGTCGCCCCATTTGCGATTTGAGAGCGTGCCGTAGACCATCGCATCTCCGGGGATGTAATAGTTTCGGTTTGCGTGAAGCGGGAAGGCCAGCCCGATATCGTGGACACCCGGCAGGAAATAGAGCGTGGTCCACGATCCGTCAGATGGAGGCATCTCGCCAGGCTTCACAGTCAGCACGCCGGGATCATTGGGCTTGGGCTTCCCGATTAACGGCGCGTTGGCAAAAATCGAGATGGTGTGAATGGGCGGTCCCTTGTAGCCCTTGCCAGTATCCTGCCCATCCATCTGTCCATCGATATCGACAGCGACAAGACAGGGTTTATCGAGTGTGACAAAAACCTTGCCGTCCTTGACCGAGCATGCGGACGCTTTGCGTTTTGGGTGCACGGCTGCGGTATGAATCGGCTGGCCGTTGGCGCGGCTGATTTCGATCTCCACTGCACCGGCGGTTTCGAAGTTCACATAGGTGTGCGTCCAGCCCGCCAGCGTGTCGAAGTAGGCTTCTGTCTTCTTGTCGACTTGCTTGCAGACGGTCTCCCAGGCAAAGGCGCTCTGCCACGCGCTGCCATCGCTGGCCGGCCGCACACGCACGCTGTAATGCGGCGAGGCTGCAAGCCCAGGCACGGGCGGATACACCACCAACGCATCATCGGCGCGCACCACGGAGTGTGAAGCCACGAGCAAGGCGACGAGGAATGTGAGGGTCGGGGGCATCTGTATTCTCCAGAATTCGGGTTCCCAGTTGATCCATTCTTTTATCATTTCATGCTCCCTATAAATAACTTTAGATTTAAAAACTCTTAACGCTTGACATTTAACTTTTAACGCTTAATTTAAGAAAACACCGCTTCGTTTATTCCTAGCCCCACGCGGCGGGGGGGCTTGTCGACAACTTCAACTGGAGTGGTTCCCATGGAGGGACGTGCTCCGTCACGTCCGCATCAGGGATCGGCCACGACAAAGCGTGGCCCTCCATTCCGTTCCGATTGGGACTTGCTCGTCTTCCACCCGTCCACCGTCATCTCATCGTTCACGCCGCACGCGAACGTGAGGGGCTGCTCAAGCCCCTGCGATTTTCCGGTAGATTTGTTCGGGTAGCGGGTGGTGTCAATGATGTTGACGAGTTTGTTGTTCTCCACGAGCGAACCTCCGCTGGCGTCGTTGCGGAAGAGCGGTCGCGGCGTGCCTTCGCAAACGATGATATTGTCGGTGAAGCGGAAGGTCTTGATGTCACTCTTCTCATTGAAGCCGAAGAGTCCATCGTTTCGCGGGGTCTTTGTGGTGCGGACGATGATGTGGTTGTTTCGCACGTCGAGCTTTCCATACGGTTCGTTCATCCACATCACGCCGCGACCGGGATTGCTGACGAGATTATTGTGGAAGCTCGCCGGGCCGGGCGCGGTTGCGTCGCCAAAGGCGCTGATCAGGTTTCCGTGATCCTTCTGCACATCGAAGTCAAAGAGGTTGTGATCGATCTCCACGCCGTTGCGCACGAACTCGATGCTGTAGCTGTCGCGAAAATAGTTGTGATGGATGTGGAAGGTGCAACCGCTCTTCGGCAGTGGCCCTCCAGCATACTTGGGTATCGAAATCGTACCGCTGCAGACGTTGTGGTCTAGCTCGACATCTTCGTCGTTTTCAAACGGGAACTCGATCGAAAAGTTTGTCAGGATCGTGTTGTGATGTATCCTTACGCGCCTTGCCTCGCGACCCTTGATGCCGTAGTAGTGCTCGTTCGGCGCGCTGCGGGTTTCGAGGAAACGGTTGTTCCCGATTTCCGAGTCCGCCATCCAGCAGGCAAAAATTCCTCCTCCGGTGATCCCGCCCTTCACCCCCGGATTGCCCTTCTCCCAGCGGCCGCCTGCATTGACGAACTCGCAGTCGTGGATCTTCGCCTGTTTCATGCCGAACGTGCGCACGCCGCACCAGAGCGTCTCCTTGATCCGCAGGTGGTGCAAATGCAGACCGGTGTGGAACCAGGCAAAGAGCGCCCCGTGCAGGCACGGTCCATACAGGGTCATGTCCGAGATCGTGACACCCTGAGTATCCCGTTTGAGGCGGATCAGGTAGGCATCGGTGTCCAAGCCTTCGAGCCGCA
>CAIYET010000128.1 GCA_903925285.1 Candidatus Hydrogenedentota bacterium
GGCACGCCGTATTCCTTCATTCGGACCTCGGGGATGATACGGTGATTGAGCATTTTCCCTTTGTCGCCGACGTACAGCATGCCGTCGCCGCCGCCCATTTCCCGTTCCGCCTCCAACTCTTCCGGACGTCGTGGCATCATCCCACCGTCGTACCACGTCAATGTCACAGCGGGCCTGTCGCCCAATGCCGGAAATTCGTAATGGACTATCGATGCCGTGGGGGCGCTCTCGGCGTTGACTTCCGGCGGACATTGCGCGGCCGTCGATGTGGCCTCGACACTCGTGGGATGTCCCAGCTTCAGCGCCTTGAAGATTGTGGCGAAGTTATGACACCCAATGTCGCCCAACACGCCCGTCCCGAAATCCCACCAGCCGCGCCAGATGAACGGCATATAGGCGTTCTCCACATACGGACGCAAGGGCGCGGGACCGAGCCAGAGGTCCCAATCCAGCGTGGCCGGTACCGGCGAAGACCCTTGCGGACGCGCCATGCCACGAGGCGAGATCGAAGGATTCCGGTTGCACCACCCGTGGATCTCGCGCACCGTTCCGATGGCACCGTCCGCGATAAGTTCGCGCAACACGCGCGACTCCTCGGAAGCCTGGCCCTGGTTGCCCATTTGTGTCGCCACCTTGGCCTTGCGCGCAGCGTCGGCCAAGACGCGGGCTTCATGGATCGAATGCGTCAGCGGCTTCTCGCAATACACGTGTTTGCCTGCCTGGATCGCCGCCATCGACACGACCGCGTGCAGGTGGTCCGGCGTGCCCACAACCACCGCATCGATATCCTTCTCCTTATCGAGCATGACACGGAAATCGCGGTACGTTTTGGCATTGGGATAGCGCTTAAACGTGGCCGCCGCATGCGCGTCGTCCACATCGCACAAAGCCACGATATTCTCGCTCTTGAGGTTGTCGATGTCGTTGCCGCCCTGGCCACCGACACCGATCCCTGCGATGTTCAGCTTCTCGTTGGGCGACACGCGCTTCCGTCGAGCAGGCTTCGCAGAAGCACTCGCCGCCAAGCCGCCCACGGTCGCGGCAGTTCCCATCAGAAAATAACGTCGTGAAATCCCCGTATCTTGCATGTTGAATCCTCCCGTGTTTATCCCTGCCGTGTCGTTGGCGAAGTCAATTTCATCAACCATCGGTCGTGCGCATGCACGGTAATCGTAAGCGCATCGGACGGAAGTTGTCAATCATCTTGGTACAGACGTTTAGAGGCGCGGTATTTCAAATATACCTGTTTCAAAGTAAGTAGTAAGTAGGGACAAACCAGCGGTGTGCGACTTACTACTTACCACTTACTGTGTATGTTCGTTCGCAGGATAGGCGGTGGTAGTGGTACAATTCGTCGAATTACACGCTCGGACTTGTTCTTATGGCGAAAGATGGACTTATTCATCCCCGTCGGCGAAGGTGTAATGAAGGACCTGGAGGGTTTGCCCGGTGACGACGCTTACTTTGGAATTACCTGAGAACGTTCTAGCTGCGTTACGGTGCGCACCGGCGGATTTTCCGGACGAGATACGCCTCGCAGCAGCGGTAACGTGGTATGAGGAAGGCAAAGTATCGCAAGAGGTCGCATCGCAGATCGCGGGACTCTGCCGCACAGACTTTCTTCTAGCGTTGGCGCGGAGAGGCAAGGAGTCTTTTCACGTAGACCCCGCCGATCTGGACAGAGAACTTGCCCGTGGCTGAATTTACGGTGATCGATGCGTCGCCACTCATCTTCCTGACCCGTGGACGACATTTGGACTGACAAACAGAGGGTGTAGCTCTGCCATTACCGCAACGTTCAATAACCTGTTCGCAAGTTTTGGGGCATTTTCACAGTCTTGAAATCCATTCCGTTTCTGTAGAGGCGGCAGGTGACGGGAAGCCGTCTAAATTTTGGAGTGCGGCGGCAACGACGCCGCTTTGGATGACTGCTATGCC
>CAIYET010000129.1 GCA_903925285.1 Candidatus Hydrogenedentota bacterium
ACCATAAGGGTGAGTCGGGTGCAAATCGTCGTTCCTGCGGTAGGGCCTTCCGCCCGCGCCAGTCATCAGTTCGCTGGTACCGGCAGCACCGCGCTTCGGCATAATCGCCCAAGCCAATCACGATGGAACACTTCTGCGGACCCGAGCCGTCGCCGGAAGCCGCCGTGTCTGAGACGCCTCGGTCCTCCGCCTAAGCAAATGCGACGGCGCAAACCGCTAGTAGACCCTGGGAATAGGAAGTATAAAGGGGAAAAGAGCAAAGAGAATTTGGAGTACAGCACATACTGCTACGGAGTCCGCAACAATCGAAAGCCGACGAAAGACTGCGGACAGGCCGGCTGGCCAGCGCAACGATTCGAGGATCTGCAAGTCCCTGCGCCATGGCTGAACGAACCGCCCCGTACCACCCGGCATGACCCAATTGATGATTCCTGGGTGCTTGGCGATTCCCAGGCACTCCCATCTGTTGGCGCGCCGTCGTAGCTATCGTGCGACCAATCCTGGCACCATTCGCTCACGTTTCCATGCATATCATACAGCCCCCATGTGTTTGGCTGTTTCTGGCCAACAACATGCACACGCTTCTCGCCGGCCTTTGTGTTCTTCCCATACCACGCATAATTGGATAATTCCGATTCACTATCCCCAAAACAATACTCTCCTCGGCTTCCGGCTTGGCAAGCATATTCCCATTCGGCCTCACTCGGCAGCCGTGTCCCTTGTCCCGCTTTTCGGCAAAATCCCTGTACATCCTCCCAATTCACACAGACCACCGGAGCATCCGGGTCGTCAGGAACACTCTTTTGCCCTTTCCACGGGGTGGTTCCCATTACCGCCTGCCACTGCCCTTGAGTTACCTCATATTTGCCCAACCAGAACCCATGCGAAATTGTCACCTTATGCAGCGGGTACGCGTTCTGATACCACTCTAAGTTGCCACCATAGGTTGACATAAGCTGCTTCGCACTCAGTTTGTTACCCATCTCCAAACTTCCCGGCGGAACCCACACCAAATCGAGCGGTATTCCGCCCGGCAACTGGATCGTTATGGTTTCCCCTGCCTGCGTTTCGCCCCCCTGTTCTGTCTGTTTGGACGGTGCGCTGGGTTGCTCCTGCTCCACCTTCGCTTTCTCTAGATTGAACGGCTCCTGAGTCCTTTTGCCTTCCGCGATCTTTACCGGCTTGCTTAACGGCTCGTAACCGTCCGCACTCACCTCGACCGTGACATCCCCCGCCGGCAGTTTCTCCAGACGCAATGGCTCTTCCGCCGTCGCCGTGCCCATATCCTTCCCGTTTATTTTCACATTTGCCTTCTCTACGTTCACGCTCACCAGCAACCCGCCCACGATTGGCAGAACAGGTGACGGTGCGGAAACCCTCTTGTCTTTTTGGACTTTACCCTTTGTGATACTATTCTCATTGGGCTTGGGTTCGACAATACCGGACGAACTTGGAGATTTCTGCAACGGAACTTCTTTGGGCACAATTAACTGTGCGTAAGACACGCTGGCCAGGAAGACCTGGACCGTGAGCGTAAATGCGACAATTGTCACGCCCCATGGAAACCGTTCAGCGGATCGTAGAAAGGCAGGCGTCATGACGCCTCGACTCTTGCGTAATGAAACTGCATCGAACTGTTTCATTGCATATCCTTTCCCATCGCCCAGTCTTCCTTTCGTTTTTCAACTGCTACGGAGTCCGCAACAAACGGAAGCCGATCATGCCGATGCGAATCATCGGAGGCAACAGAGGTGTCGTGCCCCATCGATTCCGCGCCGCTGTGGCGGTTCACCTCTCATTGTGAGTCATGCAAAGCCGCAACGCCACCCAGGTTAGACCACCTTCAAGTTTAGGTCGCACATCGCGCGCTAGAGAGAAAAGGATAAAGTGTATGCTAAGGTGTCCACACAAGCCGTAAACCAACATCGTTGAAGCATCTGTCCGGGGACCTGCTGAGGCGAAGGGCCGCGCGGCAATTCGGGGAAGCGTCGTAACAATCACCGCCGCGCAGCACCCGGAGTGAACCAGTGCTAGGTCCACCTGGATCTGATATTGCTCCCGTGGCGTAGCTTCCATCCCAGTCTTGGCACCATTCATAGGCGTTCCCGCTCATGTCGTACAGGCCCCAGGCATTGGCTAGTTTCCCACCCACTGGATGCGTCGTTAAACCGCTGTTGTGGTAATACCATGCGTAGTTACCGCTCTGACTGCCGCTCGGATCGTCGCCCCAGTAGAAACGCGTCGTCGTACCAGCCCGGTAGGCATATTCCCATTCGGCCTCTGTAGGCAGCCGGAAAGTCCCCTGCCCGAGAGCGTTGAGCGCGGTAGCAAATTTCTGGCAATCGTCCCATGAGACCGGTTCAACGGGCAGGCTTAGGTCGCCAGTGTGATTCGATGGCTTGCTCCCCATCACTGCCAGCCATTGCGCCTGCGTAACCTCGTACTTGCCCATCCAAAACCCGTGTGTCAACGTCACCTGGTGTTGGGGTGCCTCCCTAGCATCACTGTCTTGTTCGTTGGTGGGCGCGCCCATCATAAATGTCCCCGGCGGGCACCAGACCATTTCAAGCGGTACTTTACCGGGAAGCACAACAGTTTTGGTGGATGGCGAAGCGCCGGCCAAAACGCAGCCGAGCAACAAGAGAACCGCTGAAATACAAAGCACCTTCTTCATGGTCTTCCCTCCGTTGTCGTGCCTTACACAACCCATCGACGCAGGTTCGTTGAAACCTACGGCCAACTCCCGCGCGTGACACAGTCTATGTTTCGCATGTTACTCCCCCGCACCACATTTCTCAAGGGGTCGTCCTTGCCCTTCCAGTATAGACTGCCCGAGACCTCTCGCCAGGTTCGCTTGACGATCCCGCTGCCGGCGGAATAGGAGGAAATCGACATCACCACTGTGCTGCACGCCAGTGTCCTGACGCGCATTGCGGAAGGCGAGGGCGTTCCGGTAAGCTGACCGAAGAAAGAACGTGTGTGTCGTTCTCGTGGGAACCATTCTCGCGTTGGGAGCGTGTGCGCCGTGCCGATGTTGGATTGGAAAGACGGCGGTGCTCAACCGCTACTGCGAGCAGAAGATCGCGGCCCTCACAAAAAGCGTGAAGCAAGCTAAGATTCAAAACTACAAAGGGGCAAGGTTATGAGAAGCATTTTGATGTGCGGCGGGGTGTTCACGCTTGTTCTCCTCTTGAGCGCATGCGGCGGCAAGCAATCGGCGGTCGAAGGAAAACTGGTGGATTGGAACGGCAAACCGGTCGCAGGGGCGAAGGTCACGGCATCTCAGGTACAGCCTCTCAAAGGCTATGAGCAGTTCGAGGCTGCGACGAACTCCGACGGCACGTTCCGCGTGTCCGGCCTCTTCCCTTCATCCCTGTACGTGCTCAAACCCTCGGCCGAGAAGTGGATCTGCGAAACGGCCGTCCAAGTCAATAGCGCACCCCAGGGCGAGACCGCCGTATTGCCCTCGCCGATGGTGATCAACAACGTTTTCACGAAGAGCGATTCCCTGGTGGTTGCGGACATTGCCACAGGTGCCGTTGGCCAAGCGAGTGTTCAGGGCACACTTCTGTGGAGCGGGGGAAAAGTTATCGAGGCAGTCCCGCTACCTCCTGTCGAAGGAGTAAAGATTATTGCCGTTCCACAGCAACCGATCAAAGGACACGAACAATGTGAGGCCGTAACCGCTTCGGACGGAACATTCCGGTTATCAAGTCTTGTGCCATCCTCCACTTACAGGTTATTTCCCCGCTCGGACAAATGGATCACTGAAACGGAAGTTTCCATCAATACCCCGCCGCGCCATGGTGACATTGCTGGACTGCAACAGCCGATTATGATCGCCAAGGCATTTTCGATGGGAGGTTCGTTGGTAACTGATCTTGCCACGGGCGCGACACGCTTCACGCTTACTTCGGAAGGCGCGATTGCGGATTCCGAGACTGGCCTCGAATGGGTCGTCGGGCCGGATCGGGATACGAACTATGCACAGGCCGAACAGTGGGTGTCCGCGTGCAATGTGGCGGGCGGCGGTTGGCGCATACCGACAATGGAGGAATTCCAGGCGCTGTATCTGAAGGGCATCGGCGAGCGGGGTATGGACTCCGTATTCAAGGCCACGGGGGGGCGCGTCTGGGGGAAAGAGCGCGGTTCGTCGTCGTCGGGGCCCTTCGACAAGTCGGTGGGGGCCTTCGGTTACGGCGGCGGTTACACTTACTACCGGGAAGACTCGAGCGGCAACCGGGTGTTTGGAGTGCGTTCGCGCCCGCCTATGGTTTCTTCGGAGGGCACGATCACGGATCCCAAGACAGCCCTCCAATGGGTTGTCGGGCCAGACCAGGACACGAACTACGCGCAAGCCGAACAGTGGGTGGCCGCATGCAAAGTAGCTGGCGGCGGCTGGCGCATGCCGACACGCGCAGAGTTGAAGACTTTGTACCAGAAAGGTTTGGGCGAACGGAACATGGACCCTTCGTTCAAGACCACGGGGTTCTGGGTCTGGACTGAACCAAAGGATTCGTCGTCGTCGTGGGTCTTCAACTTCACCGGCGGCTTCGAGGACTCGTACCGCCGGGATCTCTCGTATTCCTTCCGGGTGTTTGGAGTGCGTTCGCACCCGTCCAAAGATCCGGTGCCTGTTCCCGCTCCAGCCCCGGGGGCGGCACTTGGAGGAAGCCATGGTACTCCTCTTGCGGGAAACCATGGCGCGGCTTCTACCTCGTCGCCGGGCGGCAACGCCCCGGCGGCATCCGCAGCGCAGGGTGCCACGCAGTTCACGCTTTCTTCGGAAGGCGTGATCGCGGATTCCAAGACCGGCCTCGAATGGGTTGTTGGCCAGGACCGGAACACGAACTATGAACAGGCCGAACAGTGGGTGGCCTCGTGCAAAGTGGCGGGCGGCGGCTGGCGCATGCCCACCCGGCAGGAACTGCAGAGCTTGTATCAGCCGCGTGGTGACGATCGGCATATGGACCCTTCATTCAAGACCACGGGGTGCTGGGTCTGGGCTGAACCGAAGGATTCGTCGGCGGCGTGGTGCTTCAGCTTCCGCGACGGCAACGAGTTCGCGGGCAACCGGGACCGTTCGAACTCCCTCCGGGTGTTTGGAGTGCGTTCGCGAAAAGATCCGGCACCTGTTTCCGCACCTGCAGCGGGTGTGGCACCCGGAGAAAGCCATGGTATGAACGCGCCGATGAAGGGGGGCATCAACATGCCGGAAGGCACGCCGACTTTCCTGGATGGCTGGGCGAAAATGGTTCAGATGAAAGTCGAGAAGATTTGGCAGCCGCCGGCCGACGTGAACGTGAGTGGCGTGGACGACAAGGCGCTGGTATCATTCTGGGTGGATCGCGAAGGGAACCTGATCGGCAAGCCGGAGATCATGAAGCATGCATCCGATGCGCAACTTGGCGAGTCGGGTCTGCGCGCGATTTTGGAGGTGGTCCCATTGCCGCCGTTGCCGGAAGATTTTACCCTAAAAAAGGCAGTAGAACCCCATTCGAGCGTCTTGTCGACCTCTATTTTGTAAAGAATTAACCTCCCAAGCACGAGTCTACGTTGGTGCCGGAAGTAGATTGGGAGAGCCAA
>CAIYET010000130.1 GCA_903925285.1 Candidatus Hydrogenedentota bacterium
CAACCCCCAAACCCCAAACCCCATCGAAGTCCGCGAGTAGCAAGTCGATTGCAATTTCGATTACGATGACAAACACGAGCACGAATCAGCGGAGGCGGCAACACCATTCTGAATTCCTTAGCGGGAATCACGGCGAGGAGAAGGTTGAACGATGTACGCCAAGCGCACGATCCTGCAAGGGGCCGTTCTCTCGAGTGCGGGCATGCTGCTTTCGATGACGTGCCAACTAGGCGCTGCCATGATTTTCACGCGCGTGCTCCGCGGTGGCGTCGAGGTCGGCATATTTGCATTGCTCATCCTATCCAGCGATTTCTTGACGACGTTGAACAATTGTGGTCTCTGGACATCTCTGCCGAAACTAGTGGCCGCGTCTCCTTCGGCACGCAGACCGCATCTGATCGGTTCCGTAATCGCGTTTCAGTTCCTGACCTCGGTCGTTCTGGGGGCGTTGATCTACATCCCGTGGTTGCTGATTCGCGAACCGCGCCTGATTTCGGGAGACGAGAATTGGGTGGGCCTTTATCCTTACCTTTGGCTCCTTCCAATTATCGTGTTCTTTGCAAACATGCGGGAAAACATCTTGGCCGTACAGGCCGGCCTGAATCGTTACGGCCTGCGCGCGGCGGGTTTGATCGCCGGTTCGCTGGCCAATCTTCTATTGGTGGTGGCCGCCGTGTGGTATCTCGAAGCGGGACTACCTGGGCTTATGCTTTCGTCGTTGGCGGGATACATGGCGGCCGCGCTATCCTCGTACTTGCTGTTAACGGAAGGACGCCGCCCGCGGCTCGACTGGCCCGCCTATCGGGACGCCATTACCTTCAGCGTCCCGTTATACGTGAATAGTCTGTTGAATTTCGCCTTTATGCGGCTCGACACATTGTTCGTGGCGGTATTGCTTGGACCCGCAGCGGTGGCCTACTACGAACTGGGCGCGAAACGATTGGCGGGGTATGGTTCGCGGATCTTGCAGGCGGCACTTGTACCGTACCTGCCCAATATGTCCTACATGATCGCGCAAGGCGACCGCCAACAGGCCGCGCGTCTGTTGGACCGGGCGTCGAACACGACCGTCTTTGTCTGCTATCTCGGAATCTTTGCGGCTTTGGTCATCCAGGAACGGCTCATAACCGTGTTGTTTCCCATCGAGTATCTGAACGCGCTCCCGGCGTTCGCTCCGGTCCTTGTGGCAACGTGCCTGGGCCTGCAAGCCGGGATTATGGGACAAAGTCTCATCGCGCTTGGGCGCCCGCACATCGTGACGAAGATCAATATCGTAACGGCCTTGGTAGCGACAGGCGCCAACCTGTGCCTGATCCCCCGTTTCGGCCTTGCCGGCGTCGGATGGGCAGCCGTCATCGCCATGGTTTTCACAAACGCCGCGCAAACCTGGGCGGTGCATCGTAGCGGACTGCCGCTCGACCTCCGACGTCATTTGCGCGCTCACGGATTCACGATAATATCCCTGGGAATCATGGCGTGGGGCGGGACGGTCCCTTGGCGCGTATTGGGCCTATTCTTGTTCGGACTGCTTAGCATCGCGGGCGGCACGATGCCGTGGAAAGAGATTCGCAGCCTCCTACCGGGCAAGGCGCTTCGAAAGGATGAAGGATGAAGGATGAAGGATGAATTGGCGATTGCGGATTGCGGATTATTGCTGAAGCCTGAAGCCTGAAGCC
>CAIYET010000131.1 GCA_903925285.1 Candidatus Hydrogenedentota bacterium
AGTTCCAACTTGCCCGACTCAATCTTCGAGAAATCCAAAATGTCGTTGATGATGCTCAACAGCGATTCCCCGCTCGAGCGCACCACTTCGGCGTAAGAACGCTGTTCCGCCGAAAGCTCGGTATCCAGCAGCAATCCCGTCATGCCGATGACGCCGTTCATGGGCGTGCGGATCTCGTGGCTCATGTTGGCCAGAAACTCGCCCTTGGCGATGTTGGCAACCTGCGCCTCCATGGCCATCTGATTCGACCGCTCGATAGCGATCTCGAGTTGGTTATTGGTCTCCCGCAGTGCCTCTTCTGCACGCTTCTGCTTAACGATTTGCCAAGTCACATCGGCCAGATAGGCGATCGTCTCTACATCCGTTTCAGTGTAGTCCTCCGGTTTGTTCCCTACCCCCAAGATGGCCACCAGCTTGTCTTCGCGTAGAAGAGGAAACACCAATTCACGCACCACCTTAGCGTGGCCTTCGGGCAGCCCCTTCTTGTGCGGCAGCGATGCGTAGTCGTTGTGGACGACCGGCTTACGCTCGCGTACGCAATCCACCCAGACGCCGGCTTCATCTGTGCTGTAGTGATTCCCCTTGCCCGTGGCTTGACAGAATTCGTTCACGGTGCGGGTGGACCATTGCTGCAGGGAAAGGGTCTTCTGATCGGCTTCAACAAAGTGGTAAAACCCGATGGGACTTTCCACGAGCTCGCCCACGACATCCAACGCCTCTCTGAGAACTTCATCCAAAGAGTGAATCGTCGCGTATTCCAACAGGGTCAGACGCGCCTGCTTGAGTCGCTGCGCCTGGTGTTGCTCACTCTGATCGCGGAAGACGAGCACCGCTCCGAGAACTGCATAGTTCGCGCCGCGGATGGGCGCGCAACTGTCGGCGATATGGTGTTCCGTTCCGTCGCGGGCGATGAGCACCGTATGGTTCGCCAAGCCGACGACAACGCCGCTGGCCAACACCTTCTCGACGGGGTTCTCGCAACGCTCCCGTGTTTCGGCACTGACAATATGGAAGACCTCTGTCAGCGGTTTGCCCTGTGCTTCGGCGTGCAGCCAGCCGGTGAGCGTTTGCGCCACAGGATTGATGAAGACGACGCAGCCTCGTTCATCGGTCGAGATCACCCCGTCGCCGATGCCAACAAGCGTGGCATGCAGCAGTTCCTGGGCCGTGTGCTTATCCTGTTCCGAAGCATAGAGAAGCCGGTAGACGCGCAACTGCCGTTGACGGTAGAGAAAAACGACTGCAGCGATGGCGAGCAGGACGAAAAGACCCACAAAGACGGTGCAGATCCAAACGAGGTAACGCACCTCGGCCAGAATCTCGGAGGCGTCCACTTTGGCCACCATAAACCATGTGGTATCGGGCACCGGTTCCAGATCCGCGAGCACTTCGACGCCTCGGTAATCCCTGCCTTCGAACATCGCCTGCTTTCCTTGCACCGCCTGAGCAGCAGGGTTATCGATATGGGTCAGCGGAATGCGCAACGACAGGGCCGCCCCGGTTTGGTGGCGCAGTTCGCTGAGAAAGAGGACGTCGCCACCCTCCTTCTGGACGAGAAGGGTCTCGGCGCTCCTGCTTGGAATGGGCCAAGACTCAATGAGCGGGTAGAGGAACTTCCTGGCGTCGATCCGCAGAACCACTACGGCGATGGGCTGGT
Source organism: Candidatus Hydrogenedentota bacterium (assembly GCA_903925285.1). GTDB lineage: Bacteria > Hydrogenedentota > Hydrogenedentia > Hydrogenedentales > SLHB01 > DSVR01. The sequence continues at coordinate 1,658 of CAIYET010000131.1, forward strand.
TGTTTGCATCAGGCACCGGGGCAATTGCGTCAATGTACACGTTGCCGTCAGGGCTTCGGAAGAGATCCGAGAGTACCGCCTGCTTGCCATTGAGCGCCAGTGCGACGGCCTTCATCGTGGTAGCGTTCACCGGAGCGGGAGCTTCTTTGTCAGCCAGCAACATACGTCCATCCGCGGCGAGGATGAGAGCATCGGAGTAATGATAGGTTTTCTGAACAAGCCTCAAGCTCTGAAGAAACTCCTCCCGCTGAGCGAGGCTGCCGGAATCCTTCAGCCAAGCCTCCGTGGCCTTGCTAAGAAATGGACTCCCCGCGCTATTGGTTGCGTCGCCCAGCCGTTCCTGCCGCCATTGCGCGATCTGGCTGGCCTTCAACTCGCCGATGGCCGCGAGTTCGTTGTATTTGTCGCTGCGGATACGCTTCGCTTCCATGCGGTAGAATCCATACCCGCTGGCCATAAGCCCCATGACAATCGCGACGGAAAGGACCGCCCAGATTCGCTTGGATCCAAAGTCAAGTCCTTTTCCAGTTGCCACGAAAATATCTCCTTCCAGCGCGGCTCATATGAGCTGGCGATCCATGAATAAAGCCCAAGAACACCCTCTGTTGCATACAATCCAAGCCTTCGTCGAGTAAGCGGCTGACGATGCCTGAGCACGCCGACCTATCCCCTCGAATCAATGAAGACAGATAATCCGCGTAAAGCGCTTCTGTTATCGTAGTGTTCACGACCATTCTCCTCGTTTACGCCGGGCTTAATCACTCAAGTGTTTTTCCCACGGACGCGCCCCCGTCGTCTTCCTTGGACTCGGAATCCGGCATAACACCGGTTCCTTCCAAGAGCGATGCGACGGTTTTCAGTAGTGTCTCTTTATCGACGGGCTTGACGAGTACGGCGTCGGCACCGAGATGCTTGGCCATGGCCAGATAGGAGAATGGATTTATGCGTCCGCCGCCGGAGATGGCGAGAATCTTCACGTTCGGAGCCGTGTGCCGAAGTTCCATCATGACCTCAAGGCCATCCTTTTCCGGCATCACGATGTCCGTGATTACCAAGTCCGCATGCCACTCGGCGAATCGCTTCATGGCGGCCTTGCCGTCCTGTGCTTCCTCGACCTCGTATCCGGCGCGTTCGAGGGTCAGCCGGAATGCATTCCGGATTTGATCATCATCGTCTACAACAAGTATACGCGCCACTGCTATTCGACTCCTTTCGTTTCACCATCCAATACACGGCGGATGGTTTGGGCCAATATGTGGGGACGGAACGGTTTTGTCAGAAACTCCCGGATACCGCTTGCCTTTGACTCGGCTTCGTCCGTCAAGTCGCTGTATCCGGTGCATAGGATGACGGGAAGGCCTGGGCGCATACTCAGCAGATCACTGGCAAGCTCCATCCCCGTAAGGTGCGGCATCGTCTGGTCTGTAACCACCACGTCAAAGCGTCCGGGGTCGTTGCGGAACAGTTCGCGCGCCTCCAAGCCGTCAGCGCAGGTCACGACTTCATACCCATGCTTGCGCAAAGACTGAGACATCGCATCGGCAATCATGGCTTCATCATCAACAAGAAGAATACGTTCCGTTCCCGTCAACGCCAAGGCGTCTTCGCCGACAGCCGCCTCTTGGGTAGCGACCTGCACAGTGCATACCGGCAGAAAAACCTCGAACCGCGAACCGGCCCCAACCTTGCTTTCGACCCGGATTGCGCCGCCGAAATCCTTGACGATCCCGTGGATGACGGACAAGCCCAGCCCCGAACCTTCCCCGACCTTCTTGGTGGTGAAATACGGTTCGAATATGCGCTTCAGGTTTTCCTCCTCGATACCGCATCCCGTATCCGAAATAGCCAGCAGGGCGTATGCGCCCGCGTACAAGTCCGGGTGCGTACGCACCATCTCCTCGTCGACCTGGACTTCGTTGAGGCGAACATCGAGTACGCCGCCCGTCTCGCGCATGGCGTGATAGGCATTGGTGCACAGATTCATGATCACCTGGTGAACGCGTGTAGGGTCGCCGAGGACAAGGCCGCACGAACCGCTGATCGTTTGGCGGATCTCGATGGTGGAAGGAAGAGAGCCGCGAAGCATTTTGAGGGCTTCTTTGGCGATGGGTTGCAACTGCAAGGGAGCACATTCTTCTTCCGTCTGTCGGCTGAAGGCCAGAATCCGCCCAACCAGGTCGCGCGCGCGTTTCGTGCCTGTCAATATCTCTTCGATTCCCGTTTGCGCAGGACTATCCTCCGGCACATCATCTAGGGCCAACTCCGCGTAGACCAGGATCGATTGCAGGATGTTGTTGAAATCGTGGGCTATGCCGCCGGCCAGCGTGCCGATGGCCTCCATTTTCTGCGCCTGGCGCAACTGCGTTTCCAGTTGCTCGCGCTCTGCCTCTGCCTTCTTGCGTTCGGTAATATCCTGGCAGGTGCCCACGGCCCGCACCGGCCGCCTTTGATCGTCATACATAACCAGCCAGCGCTCTTCTACGAACTTCACGACACCCGTAGGTGTTACGATCCGATGTTCTATCGCATTATATGAATCCTTGCCAATTGACCCCGCAAACGCTGCATCTACCTGCGCACGATCCTCCGGATGAACGAATTCCGTGAATCCGGGATGAGATACATGAAAACTCTCC
>CAIYET010000132.1 GCA_903925285.1 Candidatus Hydrogenedentota bacterium
ATGACTCAGAATAGTGTTGAACACGCTGGATATGGCTGCCCGTCACCTCATCCTTCGCCTCTGCTGCGACCGCCAACATGAAAATCGCTTCCAAGTTAGCCTGCTTCAGCCGGTATTGCAGCATCTTGATTTCCGTGATGTCCCTGGCGATACCTACATAAGCAAAGGATTTGCCATGTGCATCTTGGACTTGCGAGATGGAAAGAAGTGAATGCCATTCCTCACCGGATTTCCTGACGTTGATTACTTCACCCCGCCACCACCCACCATCGGGGATAGTCGTCCACATGTCCTTGTATGTCTGTTCGGTCGTATATCGCGAGCGTTGTATGCTCGGCTTCTGACCGATTGCCTCTTCCTCGGTGAATCCGGTGATAGCCGTGAAGGCTGGATTGACATACACGATCACACTATTCATATCGGTGATCGTGACGGCATCCACCGTGTTGTCCAAGGCGAAACGAAACACATCCGACGATAGCAGGTCCATCTTCCAAATTCCTCTTGCCTTCGATACTAGACCACGTGGTCGATAAAATCAATCAATCACAGCTTCTCGAAGATCCGGTCCGCACTGACTGCGCGTGCTTTAAGCAAGATCATGCGCTATGCTATTCGTGAGCGTTGCGAACTGAACAGGGAGTGAGCCCCTTCGATACGGCTCAAAGAGATTGCGATCTTGCTCAAGTATCGCTAATCCCGGGGCCGATACTTAGGTGTGACGCCGACGGTGAGTTGAAACACTTCGGTAATGTGTTTCCAGTCCTCTTCGAGGTTGCCGGTCGGGTAGAAGAGGTCGGCAACGCCGATCCATCGCTCTTTGCGGTTACCGATTCCGAACAGAATCGGAACGCCGGCTGTGACGGCAATGTGGTAGAAGCCCAACTTCCAATATTCTACGTTCGTGCGCGTGCCCTCGGGCGTTATGACGACGTGAATGCGCTCGCTCTCTCGAATGATTTGCGCCATTTGTTCGACGGCGCCCTGCGGGGCATGGCGGTCGATAGGAATGCCGCCCAGCCAACGCAGCAGCACGCCCAGAGGCCACCAGAACGCGGAGTCTTTGATCATGAACACGCACGGGAGACTCAGGGCCATCGCGGTCGCCAGCGCATCGGGAAAATCCCAGTTGGACGTGTGCGGCGCGCACGCAACGACGCATTTGGGCACGTTCGGATTGTGTCCCACCAATTTCCAACCGAACAGGCGCAACCACGTTTGCCCAAGCCATTGCGTAACCGGACCATACTGTGTCCGCTTTCTCGTGCGAAAATGAATGGGAACCGCCATCTCAGACATACAACGGCATCCTTCACTATTGCATCCTGCAAAACAATATAGTTTGGCTCTAGACTCTGTGCCCGCGGTTCGGGTTTTGATAGCTGCTTTCCCGCAAACCGCCGGATTGTGCTGCGTGAGCCGTGTTCGAAGGCCTCTCGGCACGAATGGGCGGCACGCACGACATACCCGTGTTCCGTCAGCCTCTGGGCACCGAGAGCCGTCAGATCCGCGTCGTCGTCAACAATCAGCACCGTAGTTATTTCTCGATCTCGAAACGCTCATCGCCTTGGCTATTGAGTACCCCATTTTGTATCATCACGGTAAGAGTGGGGGCAACACTTTCTTATTATGCACCGAATTCCTGTCCCCGCGCCCGTTTTTTCTCTAACTCAGGACGTTATGTTGTGCGTCATCCAGTATTGGCCAACGCTTCTTACAACGGCCTGGAAATCGGGGAAACTCACCGGTTTCATGATGTAGCTGTTTGCGCCGCAGCGATAACCCCGTGTGATGTCGCCGGTGGCTTGGGAATCCGTGAAGATGACGACGAGGGTGAGTGCCAGCGCGTTGTCCGCACCGAGCGACCGGACCTGAGCGAGTACGGAGAAGCCGTCCGCCCCCGGCAGCGCCAGGTCCAAGAGAATCAGTCTGGGGGAATCTGCCCCGACACGATCCACCCATGCGCCGCGGGCGAAAAGAAAATCCAGGGCCTCTGTGCCGTCGCAAACGGCGACGACTTGGACGTCGTGTATGGCACCTTGCAGCGACTCGACGACGGAGGCCCGTTCGCAGGCGTTGTCTTCCACGACAAGGATGTCTACCGGTTCATCGTTCAACATGAACATTCTCTCCACCCGTCCGAGAGCGGTAGTCGCAGTATTCCCTTGCGCTTCCATGACGTAAGGGTGCCCGCCCAAGATGAAGTTCCGGCAAGATTACGGTAAAGCTTTGGTAATCGAATTGCTTCGAATTACTTCGGGAACTACATCGCGCGCGATAGCCCCTCGACGACAGGTGCCACGCGATCAGTTCTTCCAGGGGCAAGTCTCGGCTGGCGATGATGACCCCATAGGTGTAGGTCCCTTCGAAGAGATCGCCCTGGCGCGTTCTTTGCGCAGGAAAACGATGCGGTAGGCATGCGCGGAACCATTCATGGTATGCACGCTTTCGCAAGCCCATCCGCGAACATATTCTTCCTTGTCGCTGTCGTCCGGCGACACGTCGATGCACTGCCTGTCGGTATCCTTCTCGCCAACATCCTTGCGCTGTCTTCCAACAAACCACGGCGGTCCTCGAAGGCCTTGCTTCCCACTCCGCAAACTGAAAACCTGCTTTGAGCGGCCCCACGAGATTCCTATTCCCGAAATCCCACGCTTACAACTCTACTCCATGGCGTTAAGTTTCCGCAGTTCCTCCACGAATGCCGGTCCGATTGTGGATTGGGCGCGACAAAACACTGCGGGCTTGCCGATGGGGGCGTCGACCGTTTCCCGAAGGCCTTTATTCGGATCGCCGTACACTTTGCCGGACCAGATATGGATCCATTGTCCCGCGGGGAAATAGGCCTCGACCGTCTTCCGGCCAGGGTCCAGCACCGGGACCACCATGAGGTCGGTACCGACAAGAAATTGTTGATAAGAAAGCGCATACGTGTTCGGGTCTTCCGGATAGTGGATGAAGAGATGGCGGACCACCGGCAACCCCGTGCGTGCGGCTTCCTGCACAAGTTGTTTTCGATAGAACCCCCAAGCCTTGTAAACTTTGGCGAACCGGCTGAAATGGGCCAGTGTCTCTTCGTCGCTATAGAATTGAACGTTTGCTTCAGGCTTGTTGCCTTCGTGCGTGCGGTAGACCACCGTGAAGGCGTTCAATTCCGTCCAACGCAACAACAACTCCTTGCTGCGCCGATAGCTCAGAAACGGCATCGAGAACGTGGTGTAGCCACCAATGTCGCTATGGTTGAAGCTGAACCCGGACAGGCCGCTGCTGAGCAGTCCCATAACCGCGGTCTTGATGCCATCGCACGCATCCCAAGTGACCAACTGATCGCCGAGCCAACACAACGTTGTGTAGCGTGGACTGCAACGGTAGCCTGACCGCATGAAGAAGACGAAGTCCTCTCCGTACCCGGTGGCGTCAATGGCCTCGCGATTGAGACGCGACCAAGCTTCGGGGTATTCGTTGTGAAAGGAAGATGCCGATTCGCCCGAGTGCAGTTTCGCATTGTAGGGCAGCGCTTCCCCAAAGTCCGCCATCCATCCGCTCACCCCCGTTTCAATTACTTGGTTCCGGATAACGTCCTTCATCCAGGCACATGCCGCCGGATTGGTCAAGTCCAACAACCCCGCAGAAAAACTCGTGTTGGGAATCAGGCAGGGTGCCCCCGCGCTATCGCGGACAAGGAAGCCTTTCTCGACCGCCTCTCGGAATAGATTGCGTCGGGCTCCATGTTTCTCCGCAACATCCACCAGAAAGGGATTGATGTACGTGAGCAGGCGTATGCCGTCAGCGTCCAGATCCTGGTGCAATGATTTCCAGTTCGGGTACTGTTTGTCGTCGGCTTCCCAATTCCACCATAGCTGCTTTCCGATACTCGTCTTGCGTGGACCAACCCAGTCCTGCAACCAGAACGCCGCAATGGGCGTGTTGCGTTCTTTCAGGGTGGCCCAGGTCTTGCGGACTTTTTCGGTTCCGCCCTGCATACCAACGATGGCCCCTTCGCCGATCCAATCGGGCAAGGGGCGCATGCGCCCAACACAGGAAGTATATTCTTCAATCAGCTGCGCCGGACTCGTGCCGTGAAGAATCTTCCCGCTCATCCGGGATGCAAACACGTAAATCTGAACACGGTCTGCTTTCCGCAGGTCGAAGACGGAATATTCGGAGTTGTCCAGAAACACGGAGCGAAGTCTGCTCGTGATGTAGTGGGGCACGCACGCATACGACGTATTCCAGGCGCCGCCCGCGCCGGCGACGAGATTTGCCAAGAATGTGATCGGCTGAAGACCTCGGCCAATACCTTGTTCCTGCACGAAAATGGGGACACGCTTTCCCTTAAGATCGAAACAGGAGAATTGCTCACCAAAACCGAAGAAATGCTCATCCGGTTCGGATGCGTACGTCATCCAGGCCCGGTTATAGCGCGCGTCGGATAGAGACAGATCAAATGCAAGTTGATGGTCGCTGCGGGATTCGAGGGAGAACTCGTAGCCTACTCGGTCCTGTCCTCCATGACCCGTGAGCATCCCCCGTACCATTAGCTTGTCCGCAACCCGCGTGATGGTGTCAATCGTCTGGTTTGCGCAAACATGCGTCGGCGTGTCCCTGAAGTCAAAGGATCCACGGGACTCGGTCACCTTTTCGTGTCCCTGACCCGCCGCAGCAAACGCGATGCCCGGAAGCGTCGACCACACGACTCGGCCTGGCGCTTCTTGATGGTGAACCGTAAAGCATCCATTATGTTCCGGACTCCACGCCACGGAAAACGTACCCAACTCGTATGTCGTCGCTGGGAGACGGCCCGGATCGGACGCCAAGGTGCCGGTAACGAACCTATCGGCGGTGGATGTGAGGAAAAATCGCGCCATCAACAATGTGAGTGCCACAAGGAGCGCGGCCAGGATGAGACGGGGGCGTCGGGTCGAAAAACTCGACCGACTTGTGAGTGCCTCGCTGTCAGTGTTCTGACTCTTGGGCAATTCCCGTTACTCCGCCGATTCAGTCCGCTCCTGTCCAATCACGATTGTGTGTCATGTCCATTTCGCTTTACTCCTTGCCGAGAGCATTGCGGTTCAGACGATTTGCCCGGCAACCGGATCCCAGCGGACTTGGCGCTTGGCGTGATACGACATGACGCTCATGAGAATAGTCACGACTTCGATGAAGGCTTCGTCCTCGTGGCATTTTGGGCGTTCCCCCGTGCGGACACAATTGAGAAAATCGTCCATGTGGCTGGGCCACTTGGGGCCTTTGGACGGGTCGTAGGTTCTTGTCGGTTTGAGTTCCCTGCCCATATGAGGAAAGGCCGGGCTATCAGGGTATACGACGAACCGGGTTGCGTCATGTCCAATGGCGTTAAAGATCAAACGGCCGTTCTTGCCGATGTATTCGGGAGGCTGTTCGCGGCCGGAGTTCATGCAGCCTTCAAACGTAACGGAGCAATTCTGCTTTTCGAAGGTGTAATTCGCGAGCCACGTGTCGGGCGTCTCGCGACCGTCCTGGTAGAATGCGTTGAACCCCGTGCACATGCATGCGTCCGGGATACCCCAGCCGAGGACGCATTGCACGTGATCGAGTTCGTGCGACAGCAGGTCGCCGGCTTGACCAGTGCCGTAGGGCCAGTAGCAGCGCCAATGCCAGAAATGTTGTTCGTTGAAATCGATATGCGGGGCCGGGCCGAGCCATGCTTCCCAATCGAGGTCCTTGACTACTTGCGCCGGGTCAGGCCGGTCATAGCAGTTATAATAGCCATACCATCGCCATGGAGCGCGTTCCTTCGTACCATTGAAATAGCGGCCCGTGTGAATCAGCGTGACGGGGCCGATGGCGCCTTCATTGATGAGCCGGCCGGCCTCGGCGGTGGACGGGTGCTGCCGCCCTTGGTGACCCAGTTGGAAGACCGTCTTCTTCTTCTTGATGGCCGCCCGCATGCGCTTCGCGGCGTCTACCGAGATGGTCATCCCTTTCTCGCAGTAGATGGCTTTACCGGCTTCCACGGCGTCAATCACCATCCGCTCATGCCAGTGGTCCGGGGTGGCAATGATCACGGCCTCGACCTTCGGGTCCGTCAGAAGTTCACGATAGTCGCGGTACCGTTTTGCGTCCGGATTGTTCGCCGCCGTGATGCCTCGTTCCAGGTGGGGTTTGTAGACATCGCATACGGCCACCACCTTGGCGTTCTCGATGGATCCCGTGTACTTCACCAGATCCCATCCGCGCGTTCCGGTGCCGATATGTCCCAAACGGACAGGATCCGCCGTGGGTACCGCCTTGGCCAGAATTGCTGGTGCCCCAATCGCCGCGGCACTGGCCGCCAGCATCGTTCTCCGCGAAATAGTCATGGATTCCTTCATGATGTTTCCCTTTCTGTCCTTCCTCTCTGCACTGCCACGCCAACTACGGAAGAGTTTGGGGCTTGATAGCTGCCTCGCCCAACAATTCCGCCACCTTCGGCTCAATGGCTTCGGCCCAGGCCCGGCAACCCTGTTCGTTCGGGTGTTCGAAATCCGGCATAAGGGATTTCATGATTGTGCCATCGGGTTGCAGGAAGATCTTGTTGATATTCAAGTAGAAAATGTGTTGGCCATCGGCCATCTCTGACACAATGTCATTGGTCTTCGCTAGTTTGATCTGTTCGTCGTTGGGTTTCTCTCCCCTGAAGAAGATCGCCAACAGAAGGATTTTCATGTCCGGCAGTTTCTGGCGTAGCTTCATCACTACCGCCGAGACTCCCTCGGCAATCTCTTCGGCGGTGTTGGAGCCGCCGTTATTCTGGCCGATCATCACAATCGCCAACTTTGGAGACACGGATTCGATATTGACGTGATCCAGGCGCCAGAGAACGTGCTCCGTCCTGTCCCCGCTTATGCCCAAGTTCACGGCATCGCGGCAGGCGTAGTATTTGTCCCACACAGGCTTTCCCGGTTTCTCAAACTTCTCGACGATGGAGTCGCCAATCCAGAGGGCGTTGGCGTGCCCCGCCTTCAAGCGTTCCCCCATGGATTGGTGGCGTTCAAGCCACCGTGGACTGTCCCGGGGTGTCGGTATGATTGCCGAATTGTCCGCTACCGCCGATATGGCAACAACCGCTGCCGCGACGGCCAAAGTCCCGATCAACGTCCATTTTCGCGTGTACGTCTTTCGTTGTGTCATTATAGGAAGCCTTTTGTTGGTCGGCCGCATACGTTCCTCCAATCCATGTCCGCGTTTCTTGGACTTCTTTCAGACTATATCATTTCAAATGCCAGCGTGTGTTCGAACGGGGTGTAAGCCGTCACGTAGACACTCGGTCCGGGCAGTTTTGCTTCCGCTCCGCGCAGTTGTACCCACGCGTGTTCGCAGTTTCCCGGCCCAAAACGGACGACGTTGCTTCCCATCGCGTATTCGGCAAATCCCTCCTTGAGCAGAAACGCGTCGCCTGAATTCTGTGCAGGGGACACACCGGAGATCTTGCCGCCTTCCCGGAGATTGATCTCGATGGCCAATGGAACATTCCTGGTTCCCTCGGCGCGAATGGAGATCTCGAAGCCCTTTGCGGTTTCCCGAATGTGCCCTTCGTAAGTCAGACAACAGGTCTGGCTCATCCGGCGCTTCCCGACAAGGCTGGGCCAGGCATCGGGACGTACTGGCAACAACGCAGGATCCGAAAGCGGCTGTAGATACCGTCCTCGTAACTCTTGTTTGAAATGGTATCCGTCCTCGCGCTTCTCGTAATCCGTGGGAATGAACTGGCCCTTGCCGAAGAAGGCGCTGGCGCAACGAACGGCATTGATGACCGCATCGCCGCACCGCAGGGATATCCATCGGCTGTTATCTTTGTGCAAGATGGTTACGCTGGTCTTGCCGCGTCGGATCCGGGTGATGCCGGACAGGTCGTACTCCCGTTCGTAATTCTCTGGCATGGACGTCATCGCAGGCAGGTTCTTCTGAAGCTCCGGGTACTCCATGAGCCGGGCCAACTCGACATGCTCAGGTTCCAACGGCTTCAGCATCGACGCATACAGGCCGTTCTGGTCGCAAATCGCCATATACCGCAACGCGAACCAGTAACCGCTCATCGTACCGCGCGTGTTGAGGTCCTGGCGGCGTGAGACTTCCGTAACCACTTCGCCGTTCGGATGCAGCAGATAGGCCATCGCGTCGAGATTCTTTCGAATCGGTTCGAGCAACTCCGGACGATTCAATTTGTGCGCGGTGACGACCAGCGCGCTGTCGACGACGGCGTTGTAGCCGGCGGTGCTCCTTTCGGTGAATTGCCCTTCAGCGTCGACGTCGATTCCTTCAGCCAGCCATTGGTCGATCCGCTTGATGTACTGCTTGTCCGGAAAGAGATCGTGAATCTGAGCGAGGGCCGCGCACACGACCCAGCGGTGATTGGGCGTGTGAATACCGCCTTTCGTCAAGGCTTGGCCCGCTTTGATGAGGAAGTCTTTCAGAAGAGCCAGAACCGTCTTGTCGTGATTCATCTTGGCCAGTTTGGCGGCTGCGGCAATGCTGTGGACTACAAAACCGGTGTCCGGCGTCGAGTTGAAGTTTGTCGAAAGCAAATCGATACGGCCCTCGTCATTCTGGAACCGGGTCAAAAAGCCCGCGGCCATCTTCATCCGATCGAGAAGTTCCTTGCTCGCATGAAACTGGGAGTGGGGGTGAAAGTACGCCGCCGCTGCATCGCGCAGCAATCCCGCGGCGGAACCGCAGTGATGTATGTCGTACCCATCCGGAATGCCGCCGCACCATCGGCTCTGCGGGTCCGTGACCTGTGAATCCAGCGCCTGTTTCAGTCTGTCGTCGTGTGCCTGGATAACCGCCGACGACACGCCGGCCGATTCCACGCCATCCGCAGGTGCCGTCTTCGGAAGAGACAGCGTGACAAGCGACGCTGCCCCCAGGGCCATGGCCTGACGACGATTCATTTCTGGTGACATTTTTCGTGCTCCTTACTTATCAAGGCAGCCGGAATGGACGAACACCACGCGCGAGACGTTCTCACGTCGTCTAGAATAGACATTGAAACGGCGAAAATACAGCGGAACGCAAGGTGCCGCTGCTGATCCTGACCGCGGACGAATCGGCAGACCGGATTATCCGCCAGCGGCATACGGCAGTCACTGTGACTCGGTAGGAGTGGCAGAGCAGAAAGAGCCGCCTCTTGTTCTTGCTCATTGCCTTCTCCCCGAGTGGGCAGCATCTGCGGGTCCTGACTTTACATCTGTTTCATTGGAGGCGGCCGTGTCACGTTCTCTTCTCGCATCCAGACGGTATTCGAAGGCGACCTCGGAAATATTTCGCGTGCCGTCCCCCGCATTCGGTATTCGTGTTTGGGCGTAGGCGATGGCCGTCGCTGCGCTGTTGACCGAGACTCTCAGATAGCCGGGACTGGGAAAGAAATCCCCGGACACACAACCGTATTCTGCCGCCATACGCCCGATTTCGCGCCCGGCGGGGTGGGATGGTTGCGGCACGAGTTGGTAGGTAATGCCATCGAGTTCTTGGTGCGCAAAGAAGTGGTCGTGCCCATGGAAAACCACGTTCACGCGGTAACGCTTGAATAATTCGTGAATAGGGGCAGGCCACCCGGCGAATGCCGTCAAATTCAACCACAAGGGCGGGTTTGTCCGATTCAAGCTTTACGCTGATGACAAACAGGTCGAGTTCACCATTGCCAATTCCGGCAAAGGAATTGCCCCAGAGGACCGGGACAAGGTGTTCACCCGCTTCTACCGAGGTGACAAGGCCCGCAGCCGGGGGATCAGCGGGGCTGGCCTCGGACTCAGTCTGGCCCGTGAGATAATCCGGGCACATCAAGGAGAACTCG
>CAIYET010000133.1 GCA_903925285.1 Candidatus Hydrogenedentota bacterium
ACAACCCCGTAAACGTGGCCAACGCTCCTAATGCCGAGGGCCTGGATTCGCCAGATACGTCTATTTCCGCCACGCGAACAGCCGCGGCAAAAAACGGCTTGTCCGAGTGTGACTTCGTCTCGACATCGCTTGCCATATTGTTGAGTTGTCCGGAAGGGGCTTGCTGGGCGTTTCGTTGATACTGCTGAGAGCCTCCTCCATACGCTTTCATTGTATATTCAAGGTCGATCAGGCATTGTATGTTTCGATGCCAGTTGTGTTCCGGAGACACGGGCTGTACGACTACTTGGTACAACCCGATGCGCCTGGTGTGAAGGCTGCCCAAGGTGTTCAAGAAGGGCGCCAACGGGGACAGGCGCAGCTCCGAGGAGCGCGTGAACAAGTGGCTATATGGCGGCGGCGGGTAGAAGTCGAGAAACGATACCGTCGCCCATACACTTTCGGGCAGGACGTCGGCAGGGTGCCCGTCAAATTCGGTTATCTCGCATTCCGGGAATTCTCCCAGGAAGGCGGCCCGCAAAACCGGCTCGTCGGTGGCATGGCACATCATCCCGATAGTAATCTCGGCTTGGTTGCCGATGACCTCAAACACCATCCTGTGTTTCAAACCCTGCAACTGCTTCACAAAAAGTTCAGAGCGTAACCAATCGCATTGGTCGGTGGAAGGCGCCCATATCTTCAATCGGCGAAGGACGTCCCGTTTTGGCGCAACGGCGGGGATATACAGCGGCTGAGGAACGCCCGATAACACATCCCGGAAGGTCTCCACGGGGCGGTACGGAGGCTCAATCTCGACACATTCAAGCTCTATTTCAGACCGGCAGCCCTTTGTAATTTCTATGGTGCTTATTTCGTGAGCTTTGGCTGCCAGCATGGCGCTTTGAGCTAGCGGTAACATCAGTTTTTGTCCGGGCATAAATTTACCCTCCGCAGGATATGCGGAGGGTAGCAAACCGGCGTTTCAACCGGCGCGGTGCGGTAGCCAACATGAAAACGGGCCATGGGGCCGGAGCGCTTGGAGGCGCGCTACCGGCCCGTCCGGCCCAATTGGCGGAGGAGCTGAGGATGTTTTTCCAAGAACTTAGGAAAGAACACCGTCAAGCGTGCAGCGCCATCTTCCACAACATCACGTGGAAGAAGATGGCCATACTTGCTGATGTACTCTTTGGATGCAGCCAGTTTCTCGTCGAACGTCAGGCTGTTCCAAAATGCGTGCACACGCGCGCCGATTGTGTTCTCGGCGTATTCCGAAACCATTTCACTGGCCAAGTCGCGGATGACGGAGCGAAGCCCCCCATCATGACCGCAAAGGGCTTTCTGGGTGGCGAAATACATACCCTCAGAACCATAAGCGCGGGTAAGCATTTCGCGGCACCGCGACCCATCCATGGCTGGATGAACCGCTCGAGGACGCATCAACACTGCGCTTTCAATGTGTACAAACAGGCGGGTCATCGTTTCCTCAAAGCGTTGATGGTTCGTAATGTATCCGCTAGGGACGTGAAACGAGTTGACGGCTTCATCGACCTTCCGCTGCACTGCATCGAGCGTGCGGGCCGGCGTAATCTCGTTTAGCAAGGTGTCGAGTTTTGTCGCCATGATATTTCCTCCTCTAAAGCTTACGAAAAATTGTCGACGTTGATTTCAGGCTATTGACGAACGCCGTCACCAGGGTTTCAAGATCGCGGGCGTAACGGCCCGGGTCGCTCCGATCAATACCGGGCAGGGCCACCCCACAGTGGCGGATGAACTGTGCCACCATGTCTTTTTGACGTTGCCAGTCGTCTGGCGGCAGATAGCGGTCAAACACCTCACGGCAATAGAACTGGATGGCTTCTTCTTTTATGCTGTCGCAAAGAAGGTCCAGCACTTGGCGAAGGCCACCGTTGACCCCGTCTTGGCAGTCGCGAAACGCGGAACGAGCGTCTCCGCCCTGGCGGCGATACTGCTGGTTGATGATCTCCTTGGCCCGGCCGGCGGCTTGCGAGCGGTCGATACGGCCCCCGCCAGTGACGCACCGGGCATAGTGGTGCTGGACGTATCCGGCAATGGTGTCTTCGAATTCCGGCCAGGTTTTTACCGTATTGGCGCGCAAGCGATACGCAAGCCGCGCCTCGTCGTGCATGATGGCCACACGCTGCGAGATGACTCGTTCAGATACATCGGATAACAACGCTTGAATTGACATAACTCACATCTCCTATCGTTATAGCCGTCTTAGTACGGCTGTTACTGCATCCAAGGAACGCGTATAAGCGCGCGCGAGCGTTTCCCAATCCTGGGCGTAAAATTCTGCCGGCTTATCCGTAATCTCCCGTGGGAGAAAGGGGCGAAACCGTGCCAGGAATGTTTGGATAAAGGCGAGTTTCTCTTCATACTGCCGGGGATCAATGGCGGTCTTGATCGTAAGAAGCACGCGTTTTTCTATTGCTTCCGCTTTGAATTGATCCGTAACGACATTGAGAACGTGCCGTATGCCGCCAAGCCGGGTAGGCTGGCAGGCTTCTGCAATTGCCCCGTCTATCCCGCCTTCCCGTGCGAATGCCCGCTCCAACAACGCTAATGCTTCCGCCGCGAGGTGTTGCGGATCCATGTTTATCATCGCTCCATTGCCTCGCTCCAATCGCGCGCAGAGCGAAATTGCGATTTCGATGAACTCGTCATACGAATTAACCTGAAAGCTATCCAATTCGAAACGCTCGCGTGCTTCATCAATGGGCGTGCCCACGGTTGCAGCGAGGTACTCACCACTCAGTTGGGTAAGGAACATGTCCGCGGCGTCGTCTCCCGTGGTTGCCGCCGCGGGTCCGGTGGCGCTTCCGGCGGGAGAGGGCATGGCGTGCAGCTTGCCTAAGCTGGCCGCGTGCAGTAGGACCACGTCCTGGTGATCGGCCTCTTTTGCATAGCGACTCACACGGGTACAATCCGTTAGTGAGATTAGCGGAGAACCGCGGTGAGCGCGGCGTTTCGATGGGGGCAACGAAGCCAACAGTGAATGAAGTTTCGCGCCGACGCCGGCCGGATACGTCTTCCGTTTCGCATAAAAGGATATCAGGGCACTTAGGCGTTTCCGGGCTTCTATCTCCGGGCCACGGGAAAGGGCCTCGTCCAGGGCCTTCCAGAAACGGTTCTCGTTGCCTTCGGCGAAATACCGTACGACATCGTCCAATGTACCGGCCTTCTCGCTGCATGAAATATCCCAGAAGCCGTGTTCGAGGCTGGCGAACGCGATGTCGCCTTCGTCAAATACCTGTTTGATGGCATCGAGCACCGTGACGACCGGCACTATGCGGATGAATTCGGAAGC
>CAIYET010000134.1 GCA_903925285.1 Candidatus Hydrogenedentota bacterium
CACGGGCCTTGCTCTCCACCATCATGTACACGGGGTTCAACTCCACCCGCCCAATATTGTGGTCCATTGCGCTGTACATTGCGTTCGAAATCTTGTCCGTCGCATGCGTCCAGATGTCGATGATCTTGTTGTATCGCTCGCCATCGGTGATCACACCGCGCCGATATTGTTTCTCAACCTCGGCCACTTCCTTTAGGGAATCCTCAATGACTTCCGTCTTTTCCTTCGGCACGATCATATCTTCGATGCTGATGGAAATGCCCGCCAGCGTCGCGTGCTCGAATCCGAGCGCCTTGAGTTTGTCGAGTACTTCCACCGTCTGCTCGTGGCCTACCGCCCGGTAACATTGCCAGAGCGCTTCACCCAGCTTGCCTTTGTCGAGCACTCGATTGATGAAACCCAGTTCTTTCGGCCAAATCTCGTTGAAGATCACGCGCCCAACGGTCGTCTCAATCACCTTTGCCGCCGGGTCGCCAAAGATCGTCTTCCGTCCGTAATCCGGATTGCGAAGCCGAATGTGCTCGTGAACCTTCAGATCATCTTCGTCGTATCCGAAAAAGACTTCCTGCACGTTCTCGAACAGTTTCAACCGTTGGCTGCCCTTTTTGCTCGGGCGACCGCCATGCGTGAGGTAGTACACGCCCAGCGCGATGTCCTGGGTCGGCGTAGTGATTGGCTTGCCGCTGGACGGCGAGAATATGTTGTTCGTAGCCAGCATCAGCAATCGTGCTTCCATCTGCGCCTCGACCGACAACGGTATGTGCACAGCCATTTGGTCACCATCGAAGTCGGCGTTGTATGCCGTGCAAACCAGCGGATGAATACGGATCGCCTCGCCCTCGATCAGAATCGGCTCAAACGCTTGGATCGACAACCGATGCAGGGTTGGCGCGCGATTCAGCATCACTGGATGACCACGCGTCACCTCTTCAAGAATGTCCCATAACTCTGGCGCTTGCCGCTCTATCATCTTCTTGGCCGAACGGACCGTGTGGACCAAACCCATCTCGCGGAGCCGCCGAATAATAAAAGGCTCGAACAACACGAGCGCCATCTTCTTTGGCAGACCGCACTGGTGCAGCTTCAACTCCGGCCCGATGACGATGACCGAACGGCCCGAGTAGTCTACGCGCTTGCCGAGCAAGTTCTGGCGGAACCGCCCCTGTTTGCCCTTGAGCATGTCAGCCAGCGATTTCAGCGACCGCCCACCCGCGCCCGTAACGGGCCGTCCGTGGCGACCGTTGTCGAGCAAGGCATCCACAGACTCCTGCAGCATCCGTTTTTCGTTGCGGATGATGACATCTGGAGTGCGCAACTGGAGAAGGTTCTTCAATCGGTTGTTGCGGTTGATAACGCGGCGGTACAAATCGTTCAGGTCGCTCGTGGCGAACCGCCCACCTTCCAACGGCACCAGAGGCCGCAAGTCCGGTGGAATCACCGGCAACACTTCCAACGTCACCCACTCGGGCCTCATTTTCGCCTCGATAAAACCTTTCACCAACTTCCGCCGCTTCGCGATTTTCTTGCGCAACTGTTTGCTCTTTGTCGTGTCGAGTTGGCGTTCGAGTTCGTGCGCCAGCTTGCGCAGATCGATTTTCTCCAATAGTTCCTTGATGGCCTCCGCACCCATCTTGGCTGTGAAACCGTCACCGTACTGTTCGTGCGCCTCGCGGCACTCCATCTCAGTGAGCAACTGCTTTGGCTTAAGCGGGGTCTTGCCCTCGTCGATAACAATATAGTCCTCGTAGTACAACACACGCTCCAGCTCCCGGGCCGTCATATCGAGCATCAAACCCATGCGCGACGGCATTGCCTTGAAAAACCAGATGTGGCTGACCGGCACGGCCAGTCCGATATGTCCCATACGCTCGCGCCGCACGCGCGCCAGCGTCACTTCGACGCCGCACCGGTCGCAGATGACACCCCGGTGTTTGATCCGCTTGTACTTGCCGCAATTGCACTCCCAGTCACGCACGGGACCGAAGATGCGCTCGCAGAACAGGCCTCCCTTCTCGGGCTTGAACG
>CAIYET010000135.1 GCA_903925285.1 Candidatus Hydrogenedentota bacterium
CCAATTGCGCCGGCGTGAGCTTCTTGAGTTGCACCGCCAGCACCCCGAACAACAAATTGCGATCCCGGTCCATATAATAACCTCTCAAGCATTCGTGAAGTCCCAAACCCACTGCTTGCAGTATAGGACTTCCAGATTCTCAGGGGCAAATGGGTCGTTTCCGAATCAAGGGTTGACTGCGTAGCGCGGAAGGCCTATCCTTTTCGTGAGGACTTAGCGCGGAGTGATTGAACATGCGGTATCGTATCATTGTCGAGCCCGATGAAGACGGCGTGTTTGTGGCGGAATGCCCGGCCTTGCCGGGATGCGTGAGCCAAGGCGTCACTCGGGCAGAAGCGTTGGCCAATATCCGCGACGCCATCGAGGGCTACCTCGAAAGCCTGCGCCGGCACGATGAACCCATCCCGCCTTCGATATATGAGGAAACCGTAGAGGTTGGTTCGTGAGCCTTTTGCCCGTGCTGTCCGGACGTGACGCCGTCAACGCGCTCGAACGGGCAGGATATGCAGTAGATCACCAGACTGGAAGTCACATCATCTTACGCCACGTTGAGCCGCCGTATCGTCGCGTTACCATTCCCAATCATAAGAAACTCGCTAAAGGGACGCTACGCAGCATCATTCGCCAAGTAGGCCTTACCGTGGACGATTTCATCGGACTTCTATAATTCGGGCCGGTCCGTCTTCCACGGCGGACGTATTTGCTCGCGGGAATTGCGCGTTTTCTGAAAAGCGCCCGGCGCGGAGGCCGGACGCTCCTTGGCGATAGCTTCTATAGATTCCGAATGACGATCTCGCGAGCGGTGAATTTCATATTTTTGAATTCGTCGCCGGGGTGGACCTGAAAACCGATCTTGCCTTTGGCGAACGAAGCCTCATGCACGTCGCCCGTGACGACGTCGTTCAGCGTGACGACGAGATGATCGCCTTGGGCTTTGATCAGCATCGTGTTCCAATCGTCGCGCTTGACGAGTTTCGGATCCGAGTTCACGGACAGGAACATTTTCCCGGGGCAATAGATGGTTCCCGAATAGGCTACGGGATCCTTGTATTCGAGGATGTCGGCTTGATAGGACTTGTCGGGGGCCTGATAGCGGAACCAGATGCCGCTGTTGGCCGGCCACTGGATCTTGTAGACGACACGGAGTTCGAAATCGCCAAACTCCTTCTCCGTGAACAGATCGCCCGGAGCGGCATTCGGGCCTTGGACGCCCACGAGGCATCCGTCGGTGACGGTCCATACCGCTTTGCCTTCCGGCTTCCAACCGGTTAAATCCTTGCCGTTGAACAACGGCGTCCAATCTTTGCCAGCGTCCGTTTTCGCGGGGGCATCCGCACCATAGGCGCTGGCGCCAAGAGCCACAGCCGCCGCAAGGCCCGCCATAATCCCCGTGGTTTCTTTCAAGAAAGTTCTTCGTTCGATGCGCATCTTTTCCATGACGTTTTCCTTCGTCCGGTTGTCCTCATACGATGGCGCCGCCGCCTGTCGCCGACGCCGTTATGAAC
>CAIYET010000136.1 GCA_903925285.1 Candidatus Hydrogenedentota bacterium
CGCCGCGCGCAAGGCTTCCGCGCCGGTGGCGAGTCCCATTTGCGTCCACTCCGTCCACAAAGTCCACTACGCCCAAACTTTCGACGAATCCCCAGAGATCCTGAGAACGCATGGTAACCGGCTGCCAAGGGGATGGGCATGAGCGAACAGGAACTGGTTGAACGTTCTCGTGACGGCGATCCGCGCCGGATGACTTTGTATGTGGGCGTTGGACTGGTCCTAATCCTCGGCCTTGGTCTGCTGCTGCGCACTTGGGGGCTGTCCTCCGAACAACCGTGGTGGGACGAATTCGCCGCAATAAGAAGTCTAAACGAACCGTCGTTTTCCGCATATTATCAGGCTTCGCGAGAGTTCATGCCAGCGACGTGCCCCCCACTCTTTGTGCTGCTCTACGGCATGGCGAAAATGGGATTGAACGTGCCTGTTCATTTTCGCGCCCTGTCCATTGGGTTCGGAATGATATCCTTGGTGGCGATCTTCCTTGTGGGACGGAAGGTGTTGGGTACACGCGGCGGACTTCTGGTGGCGGCGCTGTGCAGCGTTCACTCCTGGCTCGTCTATTACTCACAGGAAATCCGGGAATATCCGTTACTGATACTATTGACGATACTGTCGAGTCTCTGTTACGTGTCGATGCTCGAAAAACCGAATCGACGTCTTTCGCTGGCGGGATGCGTGTGCCTGAATTCATGCCTGTTGGTTTCCCATCTGATGTCCGTCTTCTTCGTACTCGCCCAGTTGTTCCACTTCGTAGCATTCGCGTCGCGTGGCGAAAAACGCAAGAATGCCGCGATCTTTGTGCTGTTGCATGTGCCGGGCTTTCTCCTGTGGGGCATGTTGTGTATGACGGTGGACGCGACGAAGATGGCGGAATCGTCGGTTGACTTTTTATCGTTGCATCACGGCGTCGTTCATTTTCTGCTATGCATACTGGAACTGGCCGGGGCGAGAAGTGTTCTGGTGCAGTTTGGCATGTTCCTGTTTCCATGGTCGTTGCTTGTGAACGGCACGATCGCGGCAGGCGTGGTATTGGGTGCATTCACAGCCCTTCGTGCATGTCTTCGCGACAAGACGGCCACGCACGACACCCCCTCCCGCTTTGTCTTTTCCTACCTCATCATATGGGCTTTTCTGCCGCCCATGATTCTCTATGGCATCTCCTGGTTTGTGAAGCCATGTTTCATGACGCGGTATGTAGTGGAGTCGAGTCCAGCCCTTGTTCTCCTTATCGCATTGGCATTGACACGCGTGCGACGCAATGATCTATTCGCGGCAACTTCCGGCACTGTTCTCATCGCATTACTTTGCGTGAGTCTTGCGCACCCACTCCCACTACGCGGAAACTTTGCCGAAGTATCTGGATTTGTCACGCGCATGGCGAATCCGAATGAATGCGTCTGCACGTCCTCACCCATGCTGGCAATGATGATGTCGTACTACGCGGACTTGAAGAAAGACCCCGGACCAGCCGAATCGCCCAATGGAAAACGAGTCCATTTCGCCTATGGCGCGCCGACGCAAGCTCCCAGGATTTACGTCGATGGCGGGCCGCCCAGCCAACGCAAGTCGAATAACGAAGAGGCGCTTCGGGCCACGGGACACACGTATCGAACCTATTCGTTTCTCCGGCCTATTCGACTGAGTCCATTGATGGATTCCACATCCGTTCCGAGACTCACGATCTATATTAGAGAGAGTCCATGAACCTAAATTCGGCAGTTGACACAGGCGGGCATCGCCTGCCTTCGAGGCGCCGCGCGCGATGACCAGGCAAGCACAAGACGTGGAAGAAAAAAGTTCTTGACATTCAGACTGGTTTGTGGTACAAACTTGTTGTGGCCATAGGAAGGTAAGACTTCCGAGGGCGCATACAGTTGAATCCGAGGGCCGTCCCTTGTGGGGCGGTAGGCGCGCGTGGCCTTGTGGCAGCGCGAGCCGATAGAACGGAGTGTTACAGAAAAAGGAGAATACAGCAATGAAGAAACTTAGCATTATCGCGGTACTGGTTGCAGTAGGTCTGGTAGGTGGCTTTGCGTACGCGAAGTCGATGTGCGTGCCTTGGTTCGTAGATAATGCGGCCAATGCGTCGAGTTATCCGCCGACGGCTGGCGTCGCGGCCATCATCTACCTGCATAACAACCTTGCCACACCGAAGGAGTGCAACATCACGTACTACAACCAGGATGGTGTCGAACAGGCGCTGCCCGCGGGTGGAAACACCTTCACCGTTCCGGCGCTTTCGACGGTTGCCTTCCGTCCAGTAGCGGATGACCCGGTTTCCGCTGGCGGCCAGGAATCCGTTTTAGCTCAAACGATCCCGAATCGTCCGATGGCTGCTCCCGCAGATGGCAAGAAGAATGGTGCTATCGTCATCGGCTGGCAAGGCGACGCGACGGATATCCAAGGCATCCTCGGCCAAGCTCAGGCCGTTGCCGCCACAGGTGCATACGCGGGCAAGATCGCGGGCCCTGGCCTTCTTGTGTCCTATGCGACCCTTCTTCCCGGTGGTGCATGATCCTAGCATAGCGTTTGATTTTGAGAGCGAGAATGTCGGAAGACATGCTCGCTCTTTCTCTTTTTCCACCTGCTACGCCTGGAAATAGACACCCAAGTACCAGTCTCCCTAAAAAAGGCTGTCAGAATTCAGAATGTCGAAAACAGTGGACTTACACGCGAAACTCGGCAACATTTGCGTTCACCCAACACCAGCGCGGAAGCCTTGCGCGCGGCGCTGTGAATACTTTCGCGCCTCGAAAGATACCATAACCTGTTGCCATTCTGAATTCTGAATTCCTACTGCTTTTTTTGGTGATATCAGGCATGGCCTTGCCTGAGGCTAGGCGCGGGTTGAACTGTTTCTTCCCATTTGCTACTCTCGGCGCGTCGTTGGGTTGGAGTTGGAAGGACCTATTTCATGCCGGTACCGATGATTGACCTTCGGGCGCAGTATCGCCGAATCAAAACGGAAATCGACGCCGCAGTCGCCGAGGTGTTCGAGACGCAGGGGTTCGTCGGCGGGATCAATATCGATAGACTGGAAAAGGGCATCGAAGCGTATCTCGGCGTGGGCTGTGCGATCGCCGTGGCGTCGGGCACGGACGCGTTGTTGTTGTCGCTCAAGGCGATGGGCGTGGGACCGGGCGATGAGGTAATCACGACGCCGTTTACGTTTTTCGCGACGGCGGGCGCGATCGCCAATCTGGGGGCGAAACCGGTCTTCGCGGATATCCGGCCCGATTGCTTTACCATCGATCCGGACGCTATCGAAGCGCTCGTCACACCGCAGACAAAGGCGATTGTCCCAGTCCATCTTTACGGCCAATGCGCCGATATGGACCCCATCAACGCCATCGCCTCGAAATATGGCCTGGCGGTGCTCGAGGATGCGGCACAGGCACTTGGTGCGCGCGACAAGGGACGTCCGGCGTGTACGCTCGCACCCATGGCCGCGATCAGCTTTTATCCGACGAAGAATTTGGGTGGCGCGGGCGACGGCGGCATGGTTGTTACGCAGGATGCGGCCCTCGCGCAACGCGTCCGTCTGCTCCGCGCGCACGGGGCCGGAACAACGTATATCCACACGATCGTCGGCACAAACAGTCGTCTCGATGCACTCCAAGCGGCGCTCCTGAACGTGAAACTTCCCCATCTCGATCAGTGGAACGCCGAGCGCCGGGCGCAGGCCGCGTATTACGCCGAACGGTTTGCGGAAATTCCGGAAGTGATCCCGCCCGTCGAACGCGCGGGAAATTTCCACGTTTACCATCAGTACGTGATCCGGCTCCCACATCGCGATGCGGCACGCGATCTGCTTCGTGCGCGCGGGATCGGTTGTGCCGTGTTCTACCCTCTCGCGCTCCATATGCAGGAATGCTTCCGCTATCTCGGTTACGAGGAGAAGGATTGCACGCATGCCGCGCAGGCGTGCCGCGAGGTGTTGGCGCTGCCCATGTATCCCGAACTCACGCCCGATCAGCAGGATGAGGTTGTGGCCGCTATCAAGGAGCACCTGGCATGACCGGTTGCGGCCAGGGTATTGCCAAGACAGGGGTTGTGGTAAAATTGGTCTAGGCAAAGGAAGTGAAGCACCATGCGTTTACGAGTACCGATAGTATTCGCGCTGGCCTTGCTGGGCGTCGGTTGCCTAAGCAACGTGCATGATCGGCGGCCGTTCACGGAAGGATGGCAGCACGAAATCGAACACAACAAGGCCTTTCAAGAACGACGGGCCAAGATCGACAAGAAGGATCCGAACGCACTGAAGGGCGATGGCGGCGCAATCGGCCATGACTACGACGACGCTAAGCCGCTGCTCGGAAATCGGGACGGCGCCAGCGCCAACGTCGATACGAGCGGAAGTGCCGTGGTGCAATACGGGGTAAGGTGGTAGGCGTACTGTAATCCCCAGGTTAGTATAGTCCATTGACGCGCTGATCGAGCGTTTGGAGGGGGGGTAGATCGTTTGCGGGGCGGTCGAGGTAGAAGTAGGCGCAACTGGACCAGTCGTCTTGGCGCTCGAACAGGCCGTAGTCGCTCTTTCCATCGCCTTGGGTCCAATCGACCGGCGTTTGCTCCGCTCCGGCCAGAATATATTTGTTGCCCGACGCGACCATCTTCGGTTTGCTTTCGGGCGTCCAGCAGCCGAT
The DNA here is from genome assembly GCA_903925285.1 of Candidatus Hydrogenedentota bacterium. GTDB lineage: Bacteria > Hydrogenedentota > Hydrogenedentia > Hydrogenedentales > SLHB01 > DSVR01. The sequence continues at coordinate 4,647 of CAIYET010000136.1, forward strand.
TTGTTGCATGGTGACGCGGAGGTCTTTGCGAAAGTACACCGGGTCGGGGACATGGAAGCGATAGAAGCAAAACTGCAAGCGATCCTTGTCGGCATACGGGCAGCCTTGATATCGGTGCGCGTAAGGCCCCAGGAACCAGCCGGTGCCGATATAGTCTTCCGTGCCGGTGCCGCAGAGCGTCGGGAACTGGGTATCTCCATCGAGATAAAGCTTGATCTCGCCCTCGCCCCACCATGCGTTGAAATACTGTTTGGTGTCGGCGATCACGCCGATGTTGATGCCGAGGAAACGTCCCTTGCCCGATATCTTCGGCAAGAATTCGTAATCTTTGCGCAACGTGGTCGGGTTTTCGCGGTGGAAATAGGCGTGGAAATACAACGTGTCCGGTCCATGCGGATCGCCGAGCGTGTAGTCGATGTCGTAGAAGAAAAGGGACATGTTGACTTTCGTCGTGTTAGTAACCGTGACACGCATTCCGTTCTTGAACGGCATCGGTATGCAGCAATTGAAACTGCGGCCTTCGGGACTCGAGAAATACTCGTTCTCGAACGCGTACGTGCGGCCGAGGCCGGTACAAAAGAAATCGCCGAGCGGCACGCTCGCGGCGGGCTTTTCCGAACCGTCCCAATAGAAGTCCAACCGCATGCCGCGAAGCATCAGGGGCGTGCGGTCGCTCAGCGTCACCCAAAACCGGCGGATGGTTCCCGCTCCGCTCTTTTCCTCGGCGAGGACGCGTGTCTCGCCGGCGTTGATGGGAGAACTCGGCCTGCCTTTGCGCCCGCCCTTGGTCTGCCCGCCTTGGCCTTTCGCGGCGGTGGGATTCTCGAAGTCAGCCCAGCGTGTTTCAATGTCGGCGGGCAGTTGATAAACCTCGGCGGACGACGCAGGGGAAACGGTTGTCGGTTTCGCGCATGCGGCGCACAACAGCCCCGAGAGCATGGCGGTGAAAAGCCGCGCGTTCATGACGTTCGCTTCCGCGATCCGGCACGCGCGCGCAGGACGGCGCACAGTCCCAGGAGAATGACCGCGCCCTCGATGATCCAAAAGACGGCCAGCGAAGTCATTGCGCCGCTCGTGAATCCGTAGCTATGGAGTCCGACGCCGAGCAGGTTGACGCCCCACCATGAGAAGGCCACGATCATCCCGCATGCAATGGACGCCATGCAGAAACCCGCGTCGCGGATGTAGCCGCCGCGTTTGGCGTGCAACGAGGCCAACTGCCAGAGCACGATCAACAGCGCGCCATTCTCTTTCGGGTCCCAGCCCCAGAAGCGGCCCCAGCTTTCGTTCGCCCACACGCCGCCGAGCAGCGTGCCGATAAACGTGAACAGGAATCCGAAGCAGAAGATGCCGTAGACCATGCGCGCGACGGATGCGCGGAACGCCTCGCCGTCGGCGGGCCGCCGCAACAGGTGCGATGCAACGTAGATGTGGGCGATGGCTCCGGACAAAAGCGCAGCAGCGTAGCCCATGGTAATCGTCGTGATGTGCGTGGCGAGCCAGAAATTGGTATCGAGCACGGCGACCATGCTGGGCATCGTGTCGGACCCCTCGCGGGCCTCGTACTTGATTGCGATGAACATGCCGACGGCGGCGAGCACCGCGCCGGCCGTGAGCGCGATGCGCTGGCGGTTCATCCACTCGGCGATCAGCGAGACCGCGGCAATTACGGCGGTCGTGAACAGGATCGTCTCGTACATCGTGGTCGCGGGCGGGCGATGCCGGATAATACAGCGCATCGCGATGGCGATCGACAACAGAATCGTCGGCGCAGCAACGGCAATCCATGTCGCCGCGTACAACGGACGGTTGCGTGGCGCGGTCCACGATACCGCCACGAGCAGGAACGCGAACACGTACAGCGCGAGCGCTTTGCCCAAGAGGTCCATGCGGTAAAACGCGACCTCGGTCGGGACGTGAGCGTACTCGCCGCGCGACGTGGCCAAGCGAATCACCGACGTGCGCCAGGCGGCGGCCTTCTCGTCGAAGCGCGCCGGATCGCCGGTTGATTGCGCGAGTTCATCTAGCCCTGCGAACAGTTCAATCTCTTGTATGTCCACGCCGCCGGTTTCGAACGCGCGCAGAACGATATCGGCCGGCGTCAGCCACTTCGTTTCTTCGTGCAGCACGGGCGGAATCGACGACAGGGCTGTTGCCGTTTTGCGCACTTCGTCCAACGCATGAAAGAGGTTCAGGATCGCTTTGCCGTTGGGATCGACGGATGCGACGCCGCTTTTTTGCGATGCGGCGTATTCATTGTGCAACAGCGGGGCCTTGCGGAGAATATCGGCCGGCGTGGCCTGGGTCTTACTCGGGAACAGACGCGCGAACACATCGCACGATTCGAGATCAATGGGTTTGCGCGCATGATCGAGATACGCGCTCAACGTTTCGTATTCGCCGACATTCTCGGCGAGACGGACGATCTGGTCCTGGTTGACGGTACGATCCTTCGCGGGACACCGCGCATAGACGTTGGCAAGCTCGAAGAGCTTCTCTTCGCCTTTCCGGAGTTCATTGTAGGAATACCGGTCGCGCTTCTTCGCGTGCGGGACCAGTCCCATCGCGACAACCGTCTCGTCGCTGTCCACACAGAAGATCGCATAACTATTCGCCTGTTCAGGATAAAAGAGCGTATCGAGCAACCACGCCACAGCGGTCAGCCGCGAACCGTCCGGCGTCGTGCATGAACGGCGACCGTTGAACTTGAGCAGCTTGAAGCTCGAATACGTATCGAGCGGTTTAATGCGCCCTTCGTCCTGAATAGGCAGCGCCGCCCAACCTTTCAGGCTCTCCGCGCTCCAGCGATGAGGCGAATCGCCGGCCACCGCCGCCGTGCAGAGGATCATGGACAAGCAAAATGCGCGCAGAGGATTCATTTACGGACTCCTTGCCGCACGGAGCGCAAGTACGTGCCCAATTTGACGACGAAGTGGAGCGTGAGGCCAAGCGCGATCACGTAGCACGCATAAACGGGCAACTGCTCGGCCGGATTGCGCACAACAGCCAGCGACGAGTAAAGGCGATCATGCGGTCCGGCGCCGGGCGGTCCCCACGACGACTGATAGAAAGTGTAACCTCTGTAGCGCATCGGCTCGTTCATGGCGATATGAACCGCCTGGCTCGCTTCGCCCTCGATACGCGTAACGTCGCTCGCGTAGGTCTTGGCAAGCTCCATGCCGGGATACAATTCGCGCGTGAATTTGTCGAGACGAATCGAGAAGGGCAGCAGCCATCCACGCCGACGTAGTTGAACAGTCCAATCTGCATTGCCGACGGATACTTTCGTGGGCGACTCATCCGCCGCACAGAAAAGGATTTCCTTCGCTTCGCCGTTCTGTTTTGGGCGCACGAGGGCATGCGCGCCCGGGAAGTTCTCGCCCGCTTCCTTCGCCTGCGCCAAGACCTTCAACCACACGCCGTCCACCTGCTTGACGCCAGTTGGCGCGGCCTCGGTCGCGTCCGCGCGCCTTGCGTTTCGATCATATTGGGTCAGAACCAAGTCGAAGGGCAGGGACTCACTGAAGAAGGTCTTCGGCTGGCCTTGACGGACCGCGCCGACGGCGCGCGACGGGATCACGCGCCCGACAGGTTTGCCCTCCTTGTCCGGTCCCGTGATGGCGATCTCCCACTCCTCGCCGCTTTCGAAACGGTTCGTCCGATCACCCTCGTAGAGCGTAATTTGGCCGCGCAGACCCATTTCAAACGTCACAAATCCCGCGACAAGCAGGAGAAGAATACCGGCGTGCGCGATCAGAATCCCCGACTGCGCCCAACCCTTCCTCGCGCGAACAATGCCACCGCATGTCACGTTCGCGAATCCCAGCAAGAGCAAGAGGTAGGCGCCCGGCAACGGCACGGGAATGGTCCCGCCAACCCAATGAATTACGAACAACGAACCAAAATAGCGCTGCTGAACTTGGTATAGCCCTTCGTCCACCTGTTGCAGCGTGCCGAGGAAGGTCAATAGGATTAGCAAGAGCAAGAGGACGATCGACAGCCCGTACGACGCAAAGAACGCGAAAATACCCTTGGACAATCGAGCGATCATCGTAGCGACCCACAAAACGCGATGAACGCCTCGCGTTGCGATTGAACCGTGGCCATAGGACCGATCATTTTCACGAACACGCTGTATCCCTCGCGTTGGGCGACCGTGCCCAGCAACATGTAGTCGCCGTGCGACTGCCCTTCCATCCCCCGATACGTTCCGCGCGCTTCCAACAGCGACGCCGACTGTCCCAGCACCGTAATCTTCGGAAGCGCGGCGATCGCCGCTTCGTCCAGCGGCGGCCCTTCAACATCCATCTGCCCACGCCAGCGCTCCATGTTCAACCCAACTCCGCCCGCAGCGCCCTTGAGGACGCTGGCATAGCACTCCGTGTCCTGCGCAGGCCCGACGCGAAAGTTCGCAAGCCGCATGGCGGTCGCAGGCACGGAGGTCCAACCGGACGGCATGTCCCACTGCAAATTCGGCGCACTGGTTTCCACCGACGCTCCGGCCTGTTTCGGAGTGATCGAAGACGGCGCAACGGGTTGGACCGGCGCCGAGTACGTCTCCGTAATCTCCGTACGTCCGCCCGGATTGCCGCACGACGCTCCGGCCAACAGTAGAACGATGATGAGCGGATAAACCCGGCTTGCCTTGCGCATGGCAAAACCCCTCTCTGCCTAGAAGCATGCGACTTTAACTGTTGCACCGCCTGCAAGTCAATCGCGCTCAAATGTCGCCAATTCCGTCGAGAAAGGCAAGTTGCCGACAGGATGAATCAATAGACTAGCGGGCCGAACCCGAAATACACAACCGCACCCCGATCCCGTAGTTCCTGTTGTCGGGATGGTCGCCGTAGCGATCGGCGGACCGGCAGTACCTGCCATTGTTGACCCAACTGCCACCGCGCGGCACACGGTCAGCGGAAACACTGGATTTCCACGGATCTAATACTGGTCTTGCCGAGTAGACCTTGTACCAGTCCTGGCACCATTCCCACACGTTGCCGCTCATGTCGTAGATCCCCCACGCGTTGGGCGTTTTCTGGCCCACGGGATGCGTTGTGCCGCCACTGTTACCGTTGTACCAGGCATATGCTCCGATCTCGCTATAGCTCGGATCGTCGCCCCAGTAGAACCGCGTAGTCGTTCCCGCGCGGCAGGCGTATTCCCACTCGGCCTCGGTGGGCAGCCGGAACGTCGTACCCGGATTGGCATGGTTCAGCGTGTCGAGGAACCCGTTCGGTCCCGTGACGTCGTTCCACGAGACCTGTTCGACGGGCAGGCTCGCGTCGCCGATGAAGCAGGATGGGTTCGACCCCATCACGGCCTCCCATTGCGACTGCGTTACCTCATACTTCCCTATCCAAAGCTCGTGCGTCAACGTCACCCGGTGCCGAGGGGCTTCATTCGAGAGGCGGTTCAGATGGCCTTTATTCGAGATGCGATCCTGCTCCGATTCCAGGCTGCCCATCATGAATGTTCCTGGCGGTATCCAGACGAACTGAATGCCCCCGAACATGGCTTCTTCGCCCGGCGTGTGGGCGTCCGCCGCTGTGACCTCGGCGCGCGTTTGCATCCAACGGGCGTTCGGTTTGTCGGCGAGACTCGAACCTGGGTCCGACGGCGGCGTTACGGCCCATGTCGCGCCGACGATAAAGAGGGACGCCACGGCCGTCGCCATCCCCATGGCAAGAACCCGCGCGACATGTTTCATCCAGAACTGCATTGCTTCCCCTCCCTTTCCCGCGCGGTCCAAACGCCGCGCACCGTTCGTATGCCTCATGTATTCACCGGGAAACTACCGACGCCGCTATCGAGAACGCCAACCCCTGGCCTTCGATCACCATAGATCGCGCGTTCCCATCTCCGTCCAGCGACGGCCCGGATGCACAGTGAAGATATGCCTCCACCTGTCGCAAAGTCAAGGCTCCCAGCAGCAGGCGGAACACGACGCCGTGCGGTGCATGCGCTTCCATGGAGTCACTTTCGGGCGAGCAGATGACGGTGGAAGTTGCCAAAGGTTCGAGGCATTGCACGTGTCCGCAGTAGCGGTTCATGAAGCGGAGGAGGGGTCGTAGCATGGGGGCGTAGAAGACGTAGTAGAGGGAAAGGGTCTCGACGGTTGTCTGGACGCGGTGGAGTTGGTAATGGGCCATGTCTTCATTTCCGCGTTCGAGGGCCTGTGCGCAGCGGTGTTTGTCTAACCAGGCATCGGGTGAAAACAACAGGAGTAGGCGGGCAAGCTCTGCGAGGTAGCGCTCGGGGTCGTGAAAGCATTGGAGCATGCCGATGGATATGACGATGCCGACAGAAAGGCTGTAGGCTGTAGGCGCACTGCCTACAGCCTACAGCCTACAGCCTAATGCCTCAGGCATTTCCAGGTTCACTTCTTCTGCGGCGGCAGCAACTGGAATTCCCAGAGCGTCGGGCCTTCGGTGGCTTCGGTGATATTGAGCCTGAACTCGAGTCCTTTCACGGGCGGGAACTTGGCGTGGAAATCTTCGCCGATCGTTTTGCCCTTGTAGCACGCCACCCACTGCTTATCTTTCAGGTACTCGATGGCGAACGATTGCACGCGCGACCCGCACGACTCGCGGATATGCACCGCGCCAACCTCCGTAGGCTTCGCCATACGGACCGCGAGCCATGCCTGATGCGTGCCGCCGTCCGTTGCCCAGCGCGTGTTGTCCTCGCCGTCCACCGCCTTGGCCGCGTTGTAGGTTTCCATATTCCCATGCACGTTCGAGGCCGTCGCACCACGCGACTTGAGCGCCTGCTCGGCGGCCATGGCCATGGGCGGGACATCGAAGGCGGGACGATCGAGCGTGAGAACCACAATCGTATCGATGCTCTGGCGCGCGGTTTCGGGAATCCGAAGTTGAATGCCCTTGGACGTCTGCTGCATATGGACCTTGCCGCCGGTCAGCATCGACGCGTCTTTGATATGCGCCTTGATCGCCGGCAACCGCCATGACTTGTCCACAGTCTTCCAGTCGAGAATATGCACATAGACCTTGTTGCCTTTGCAGGTGCTCGATCCCCACGCGCCCGGCTTGAACGGCCCGCCGCGCGTCCCGTAGATTGTCTCGCCGTACCGTTCGAGCCACGCGCCCATCTCGGCCAGCCGCGAGACCATCCGCGGCTCGATGCGTCCATCCGGCATCGGCCCGACATTGAACAGCAGGTTCCCGTCGCCGCCCGCGCACCGGATCAGCACATCGAGACACTGCTTGAGCGACTTTACGTTATCCTTCGGTTTCCATGCCCATTGGTCGCCGATGGTCATGCACGTCTCCCAGGGACGCGAGCGCTGAAACGTGCCGATCGTCTGTTCCGGCGTGTCGAAATCCTCCGGCAGCCCCGCCCGGTTGTTGACGATGATCTTCGGCTGCAACTGGCGGATCGTCGCAACGAGTCTCTCCGAGTCCCAATCCTTGTTCGTTCCGCCAAGGCCGTCGAACCAGAAAATGTCCAATTGGCCGTATTTCGTACACAACTCGCGCGCCTGGCCATGCAGGTATTCGAGATACCGCGCGTGGTTCTCGGTGCGGTAATCCGGGTGGTGCCAGTCCGGCGGCGAATAATAGAAGCCCAGACGCAGTCCGGCTTCGTGACACGCCTGCGCCAATTCCCCTACCACATCGCGTTTGAACGGCGAATTCGTGATTTTGTAGTCCGACAGCGCCGTATCGAACATCGAAAAACCGTCGTGATGCCGCGTCGTGAAAACCAGGTACTTCATTCCTGCCTGCTTGGCGATCGCGACCCATTCCTTCGCATTGAACTCGACCGGATTGAACTCCTTGTACAGGTTGTCGTAGACATCCACCGGGATTTGACCCGGCGCGCCACCCGTGCCGCGCCGCTCGCCGCCCCGCGACCAGCCAATCTCGGTGCCCTTCAGACTGACCGAACCCCAATGAATGAAAAGTCCAAACCGTGCCTCGCGCCACCACTCCATCCTGTCCGCCTGCTGCGCAACGGCTGTGCCGCCAATCCCCAGCAACATCACGGCGACGACTGCAAACGAAATGTAACGAGCACAAGTCTTCATAACGCAACCCTCCCTCGTTTTGTGTCCAGACACCACGGTACCGCGTCGGGCACGCCGTGTCAACTCTATCAAGGATGAAAAAGGCTTTAAGCTTTAGGCTTTAGGCTTTAGGCTTTAGGCTGTAGGCTGTAGGCTGTAGGCTGTAGGCTTCCTTCCTACAGCCTAAAGCCTAAAGCCTAAAGTTGACAGCCCGCTCCACAGACTTTCCGTACACCCTCTTAGACCTTGAGCCTCACCCCCCCTTTTGATCCCGCATTTTTTGGTTGACATTACCCCCGGTTATTTTGTAGAATCCGGGTTTTGGTAGCAAGGCTAGCTGTCGTCCCACCTGGATATTTGCAAGGAGGACCAAGCAATGCTTCAACTGCTCGCGTTGATGATTGTATCGCAGCAGCCGCTACAGCACGTGGCTCAGGGCAAAGCCTCGTACTACACGGTCACCAGCAGCGGAGCGCATACGGCTTCCGGAGACCGATTGAACGATGCAATTTACACCTGTGCCATGCGTAAGGGCGAATTTGGCGCCTATTACCTTGTTGTAGCGGACAACGGGAACTCGGTCGTGTGCAAATTGAACGACCGGGGACCTTACGCCGCAGGCCGCGTTGTGGATTTGTCCCAAGCGGCCATGAGGCAATTGGATACCGACGCCGGAACGCTAAAGGTCAAGATCTTCAAGATAGATTTCGATGGCGTTTTGGGCTTTATCGGGCTACGATAACGTGTAGCCCTCGGTCGGTTATCCCAAGAAAAGTAAATCGTGAAGTAAAGGGATGATGTACCCCTATGTCTTCTCCCGAAGACAAGAGAGGGATCGCAAGTCATTATTATTGAATGGCTTACGAATTTCGGCCCTTTACCAAAAAAGGCAGTTGGAGTCCATGGACGCTCATCGAAAGTGTGGACGTAGTGGACGAAATGGACATAGTGGACGAGAATAGGATTCACCCAGCGCGCCGCGCCCAAGGCTTCCGCGCCGGTGGTGAGTCCCATTTGTGTCCACTACGTCCACACTTTCGACGAATCCCCAGAGATCCTACTGCCGAATTTAGGTTTACGGTTCCAGCCCTCTGGCGTAAGGCCTCCAAGACCCCTTGCGGGAAGGCCACGCCTGCCGTTCGGGGTACGCCCAGCCTCCATCGGCCCGACAGAACGGCAATCAGGGTAAAATCGGGGTGCTGAACATGAGCGGTCCGTCGTGAGACGCATCTTCGATCATGCTGTGCGGCTCATGAGGGGTTAGAGGGTACGGAGACCTGCAACGCGGAACTGATCCCCTGGATAAAATGGCGGAGAGACCGGGATTCGAACCCGGGGTGCCGCAAGCGACACAACGGCTTTCGAGGCCGCCGCCTTCAACCACTCGGCCATCTCTCCTAAAACCGTGTCGTATTGAAATGATATCAAATGCGGTAGGAAGCCGTCAAATAGATTGCGGATTGCAAGGCCGGACGCAGCCTTACAGCTTGCTCGACGGTTTTTGTATACATTTTGGTTCAAGGTATTGGCAGGCTACGGCAGCGTGGAGGTGAACGCGTTGAGGCGGATGTGGCCGAATTGCTCTTCGCAGAGTCGGCGGTAGAGGGAATCGGTCTGGCTCAAGGTCTGATGGGGGCCTTGTTCGACTAGGTGTCCGTTGTCGAGGACGAGGACGAAGTCGCAATCGATGATCGTCGACAGGCGGTGTGCGATGACCAGCGTGGTGCGTCCGTGCATGAGCGTCTTGAGTGCATCCTGGATGATCGCTTCGGCGCGCGAGTCGAGGTTGGATGTGGCTTCGTCGAGGATTAGGATGCGGGGATCGCACAGGAACGCGCGCGCGATACTGAGGCGCTGTTTCTGTCCGCCGCTGAGCGTGACGCCGCGTTCGCCGATGAGCGTCTCGTATCCGTTGGGCAGCGCTTCGACGAACTCGTCGACGTGCGCCATGCGCGCGGCCTTGCGCATCGCGTCTTGCGTGGCGCCGGGACGCCCGTACAGGATATTCTCGCGGATCGAGCCGGCGAACAAAATCGTGTCCTGCAAGACCATGCCGATGCGGCTTCGCAGGGACTTGACGGTAACGTGGCGGACATCGTGGCCGTCGATGCGCACCGTGCCGTCCCATACGTCGTAGAAGCGCGGCACGAGATTGACCAGCGTCGTTTTGCCGGCGCCGCTGCGCCCGACAATCGCCACGGCTTGGCCCGGTTCGATTGCGAAGGAAATGTCTTGCAGGATCGGCGCGCCGGGCTGGTAGCCGAAATTCACGTGGTCGAAGACGAGCCGCCCGTGAAGCGTCGTCAGTTCGCGCGCGCCGGGCATGTCGCGAATGTCCGATTCCACATCGAGGATCTCGAAGACGCGGTCGACTGCCGCAAGTTTTTCCTGGATCATCGCGGAACAGTCCGCGAGACGGCGCGTAGGCAGGTACAAGTGTTGAATGAACCCGTAGAACAGGATCAGCTTGGGCAAGTAGGCCGTGTCGTGGATGGTCCGGTATCCACCGAAACAGATGACGACGAGCGGCCCGAAGGACTGGAGGAATTCCGCGATGGATGTGAGCGTCGTGCGCAAACGCAGTCGCGCGATGAATCGGTCGAAGTAGCGCCGTTGGCGGAGGTGGAAATTTTCTTCCTCGGCCTCTTCGCGTGCGAAGGCTTTTACGACCTGTATGGCGCCGAGTTTTTCGGTGACCTCGCCGGCCATTTCCTCCATCTCCTTCTGGACCTGGGTGGCGGCGTTGCGCAACTTGGGATTCATGCGGTAGTACACGATACCGTACAATGGCAACGTGAACAGGCTGATCGCCGCGAGTTTCCAATCCAGAAACAGCAGGAAGATGGCCGTCGAGCACAGGAAGACGGAATCCATCCCGACGTCGATGACGCCCTCGCCCAGCAAACCTTGCGCCTCGTTCAGGTCGCCGATGATCCTCGCGGTCAGATTGCCCTTACGATGCCGGTTGTGAAATGCGAGGCTCAAGCGTTGCACGTGGCGGAACACGTCCATGCGGATATCGAAGATCGTCAGCGAACAGGCCCTCGACGCCAGGTACGACCGCCAATAAGTGACCGGCGTCCGAATAATCAGCGCAATCGATAGCAACCCAAGGATCACGAAGAGGCGGAGCATTTTATCGGGTGCGGAAAGATTGCCGACGATAGCGTACTTCGTGACGGAACTCAGGCTCGCGGGCAAGCCCAGCGCCAATGTGAACTTGAGTACCCCGCATGCGACCGCGCCAGATATCAGCCGCCAATAGGGTGCGCAATACCGTAGATACCGCCAGAATGTCGTCGACCACATGGCAACAGTATATCACGCACGTGTCATGTGACGCCGTTCGAGTCCCTCGCGCACGAGCGGTGGCGAACCCGCGACTTGAAATGGTCCACCAAGTCAAGTACATTACCCTTGTTGGCGCGTGACATGTCATGGCGCACGTGGTATAGTGAAGAAGAAGAAGGCCCGATGGTCTCTGGAACATCTGGTGACACGCACCGCACGGGCGCGGTGCGAACGGAGGTTACAAGGGAATGAAACACGTTGTAGCAATATCGAAGAAACCGGTCTCGGCGACAACGACGACTGTCACCGTGGACACGAAGATCACCTTCATAACCAACATCTTGACCGCATTCAAGCCGCTGCTAGTAGCCAAGGAAGCCGGCACGGCGACGTCCTGACCGCCGCCGTCATCGGGTAGGATGGCCCATCATTTCCACGAACATGTGGAAAAGGTCCGGGTCCAGGTCGGAGGCGAGCCTTGTTCGCATGATGGACAAGGCGGTGAATGATTTCTGCGCCTGCTGATATGGACGATTTGTTGTAAGGGCATCGAACACGTCGGCGATGGATACCATTCGTACGAACGGTGAAATCGAGTCCCCGTCGATATTGTCGGGATAGCCGCCGCCGTGCTTTTTCTCGTGGTGGTGGAGCACGATGTCGAGCGCTATTTCGCCCATGGCTCCCGTTGTCGATAAGATTTCATAACCGTACCGGGGGTGCTGTTTCATTTCTTCCCATTCGCGTTCCGACAACGCCCCGCTGGACGACAGGATTTCCTTGCCGATGCGGCATTTGCCCACATCGTGCAGCAGCGCGCCGATGGCCAGTTCACGCAATGTGGCGGCGGAGGCATGGCCACTACGCTGGGCCAGTGAAACGGCGTAGGTCATCACGTTCACGCTGTGCGTGTAGATGCGATAATCCAGCGACACCTGCCTGAGCAGACTCGCGAAGGCGTTGCGTTGCGCCAGCATGAAGTTCACGGTGTTCTTGACGATGTCCTTGCTGCGCTGGATGTTTTTCTTCGATTCAGGGTCGTCCAGTATATTCTCGATCAGGCCGCCGGACGATGCGTAGAGGGCCTCGGCCTTTTCGTCGTTGGGGATGTCGTCGTCCGCGAGGATGGCCGCCAGATTCCCCTCGACATAGCGCCCGTATGCCTCCTGTTGGCTGGGCAGGATGTAGACAGTGCTTAGATTGCCGTCGAGCAGGCGTTGCTGGGCCTTCTCGGAGAACCGGACGTTTCGCTCGCAGTACAAAACGAATGGTTGGCCCAGGCTCGCCTGAAAGTAAATATCGAAGCCCGTAACCGTGTCCACCCGGAGCGATGCCAGTCTGATGGGCAGGAACGTACCCGTATCCTCCCGGCTCTTGTCGCGGATCGCGGCTTTATTGACCATTGCTCTCTTACCTCTACATCTTTGTTGTTATCGTAACATCCCGCCCGTTATGCTTCAACCTAAATTCGGCAGTGGGATCTCTGTGGATTGGGAGAATGAGACGTGGCGATGACAATCTTGGGCATGATGATGTTGGCGGCGGTCGAGCTGCCGATGGGTTCGGGGCCAGCGCCTGTGGCGTTGCCGCATTTTCCGGATACGGTGCATGCATTGGTGTGGCGGAACTGGCAGGTGCTGCCGATGGAGCGTCTCGCGGATGCGGTGGGCGCACATGCGGAAGACCTGGTCGGGATCGGCAAGGCGATGGGGTTGACGGGACCTCCGAAGATCTCGGACGACCAGTTGCGGCGTTCGGGCACGACAATCATCAAGCGCAATTGGCATCTGCTGCCGTACGACCAGTTGCTCGAAGTCTTGAAGTGGACGCCGGAGGAATTGGCGTATACGTTGCGTGAGGACGATTTCCTTTTCATCAAACTGGGTCTGTTGAAGCCGAAGTGTGCGCGCGTCGTGTATGCGCCGCCGGGTGAGAAAGCCGTTGCGCGAGAGAAGGCGATTGCGGCGGCGGTCAAGGAAGCGTTCCCCGACGGTGTTGGCGAAACGCCCGATCCGCCGCTGGGATTCGTCAAGCAACTCTCGTCGCCGTGCCGCGAACAGGCGTTACCGGCGACGGAGTTCAAGTTGACGCCGCGCTACTGTTTTTCGTACTTCGGGCTGACGGGCGACCCGTTTCTCGCACGTAGCGAGGATATCTATCCCGACGGTTATCTCGCGCGGTTAGCGGCGCGGGGCGTCGATGGGATATGGCTGCAAGGCGTGCTGTTCACGCTGGCATCGTTCCCATGGGATCCAGAGCGTAGCGCGCGGTACGAGGAGCGGCTCGAAAACTTGCGTGTGCTTGTCGAGCGCGCCTCGAAATACGGCATCGGCGTGTATCTGTACCTCAACGAACCGCGCGCAATGCCGAAGGCGTTCTTCGAGAAGCATCCCGAATTGAAGGGCGTGACGGAAGGCGACTACTCGACGTTGTGTACGAGCCATCCGGACGTGCAGAAATACATCCGCGACTCTGTGGCGTCGATCTGCAAAGCCGTGCCGGATTTGCGTGGGTTCTTCTCGATCACGGCGTCGGAAAACATGACGAACTGCTATAGCCATTACCAGGGCAAGCAATGTCCGCGCTGCAAGGACCGTACGCCGCAGGAGGTCATCTCGGAGGTCATCCGGCTCTATTACGAGGGCATCCGGCAGGCTGGCACGAAGACGGAAGTGATCGCGTGGGATTGGGGTTGGCAGGACGAGTGGGCGCTCGAGGCGATCGACGGTTTGCCCAAAGAGGCCGCGTTCATGAGCGTCAGCGAATGGAGCATCCCGATCGTGCGCGGTGGCATCGCGACCACGATCGGCGAGTATTCGATGAGCGTCATCGGCCCGGGTCCGCGCGCGCAGAAACATTGGGCGCACGCACGCGAGCGCGGCATGAAAACCATCGCCAAAATCCAGGCGGGCACGACATGGGAATGCGGCGGTGTGCCGTACATCCCCGTGACGGAAAACGTCGCCAAACACATCGCGAACCTGCGCGACGCGAAACTCGACGGCCTCATGCTGGGTTGGACCCTCGGCGGATACCCGTCGCCAAACCTCGAAGTCGTCGCCGAGATGACGCGGGTCGTCGATGGGCAACCTGCGCCCACGCCCGACGACGCGATGCAAAAAGTCGCCAAGCGCTGGTTCGGTGAATCCGCAGGCAGGGCCATGGTCGAGGCGTGGAAAGCATGGAGCGCGGCGTTCCAGGAATTCCCGTTCAACGGCGGACTGGTCTACACCGCGCCGGTTCACACCGGCCCGTCGAACCTCCTGTGGGAAACACCGACGCATTACGCGGCAACCATGGTGGGGTTCGCGTATGACGATGTCGATACGTGGCGCGCGATCTATCCCGTGGAGGTCTTCACGGGCCAACTCGAGAAGATTGCGGACGGCTTCGACAAGGGCATCGACGCATTGCGCGAGAAGACGAAGGGGATTGGCGGCGGTGCGGAACAATACACGGCGTTCGAGCAGGAAGTCGGCGTCGCGACAGCCGTCTCGCTGCACTACCGCAGCGCTGCGAATCAGGCACGGTTCGTCATGGCGCGCCGCGGGTTGGAAAAAGCCACGGCGCCGGATGCCGCCAAGCCGCTCATCGACGAATTGGAGCGCCTCGTGAAGAGCGAAATGGACTTGGCCAAGCGCCTCTACGCGTTGCAGGCAAACGATTCGCGCCTGGGATTCGAGGCGTCGAACCAGTACTTCTACGTGCCGGTGGACTTGGCGGAAAAGGTGTTGAACTGCCGCGATCTGCTCGATCGCTGGCTGCCCGAACAACGCAAACGTCTGGGCCTCTAAGCGCCTGAGACTTCCTACAACGACGTATTCATCGGCGCCGTGGAGCGCCATGGACCGTCCGAAGGTCGTAGAACATGGCATCTATGAAAAGAAGACAGCGCGGAGATCTGGAAGCCCCTTGTTCTCTTCCAAGGGCGGAAATTTATTCAAACGCCAAGTAGTTGAAAATCCGTCGGCAAGAGTGTATAGAGAGTAGTTAATGCTACTAACGGGAGGAATTGTTCATGAGAACCAAAGGTTTCACGCTCATCGAGTTGTTAGTCGTCATCGCTATCATCGGAATTCTCGCGGCAATCTTGCTGCCCGCCCTGGCACGCGCCAGAGAATCGGCCCGGCGTTCGTCTTGCCAGAACAACCTCAAACAAATGGGGATCATCTTCAAGATGTACGCCAACGAAAGCCCCATGCAAAAGTTCCCGCCCATGGGCGGCTACCCGAGTTGGGACGGTCCGACAGACCCGGATACGGACTGCAACGGCCACTACTCGTATCCCTGCGTTGGCCCATCGGGCAAGGCCATCTATCCGGAATATCTGACCGATATCAACGTCCTCAATTGCCCATCCAGCGGTCGGCAGGAAAAAGTCGTTTCGCTGGGAGACAAGATCATCGCGGCGGAGCCAGGCTGCGCGAAATATCGAGGCGAAATCCCCCAGAGCGACATTAGCTACTTCTATCTCGGATTCGTAATAGACAAGGCAAGCCCGAAGGGAACGACGACTGCCGAAGACCCCACGGTCATGATACACAGCATTGCCGGTAAACCGGATATCTATATTACCGATCAAGTATTCAACCTTTACGCTCATGTGGTAAATCAGAACGTAGGTGCGTGGGAACCCGTACGCGAAAACTGCGATGCCGACGCTCCGCTCGGGGCATTCCCGCTCGTTCCCGCCAATTGCGGCAACGGTGGCAGCGGACGCATCTACCGCTTGCGCGAGGGCATCGAACGGTTCTTGGTGACGGATATCAACAATCCGGCCGTAACCGCCAGGGCACAAAGCACGATCCTCATCATGTCGGATCTGCTCTCGAACACCGGGAACGACACGCTTTTCAATCACATACCGGGCGGCTGCAATGTCCTGTATCTCGATGGCCACGTTGAATTTCAGAAGTACGAAGAAACCGGCCAAGCGCCGGCCAATGGGGTCGTGGCGAATCTGATAGGTGTATTGGCCACCCTGTAACGCTCAAGTCGAACGGAGAGGCCTTGGCTGCGGCCTAGGCCTCTCCGAAAAACGCTATCGCATCCGCGACACGCGGATGCGCACGCAACAGCGCCGAGCAGTCGCGGCGTGTCTTGACCGCCTTGGCGAGCGTGGCCGAGAGGCGTGTGTCGCCCACAAGAATCGCCCCGGCCAGCGTGTTGTCTTGAAAAAGAAACGCGTAGTAGCCCGTGTCCGTTTCTTCGCGCACGACCGTGAAGCTGCCGTCCGTGGGCGCGATGGTCCCGATGCTGAACAAGTCGATGCCAAGGACTTTCAACATGTTGGCGCGCGGCAATCCGCCAAACTCGACCGGGCGACCCGCCGCGTTGAGTCCCGCAATCGAACCTTGGTACCGCGCCGGTTCCCACAGACCGTAAACGACCCCGCGATGTTCCGCAACGTCGCCCACCGCGAAGATGTCCGGGTGCGACGTTGCCAGGTGGGCGTCCACGACGACGCCTTGGTTGATTTCGAGACCGGCCTTGCGTGCGAGGTGACTGTTGGGTCGAATGCCGGTCGCGATGACCACGCCGGCGGCGGGCAGAAATGTGCCGTCCGCCAGGCGCACGCCATGGACGCGCCCGTCGCCCTCGATAGCCTCCGTCTTTGCTCGATAGCGAACCTCGATGCCCTTTTCCGTCACGAACGCCTGCAAACGTTCGGCGGCGGGTTTGTCCAATTGGCGCGGCAGAAGCCAGTCGAAATTTTCGATGACCGTTACCCGCACGCCTCTTTGCGCGAGCGCCCCGGCGGTTTCGAGACCCAGGATCCCGCCGCCGATGACGACCCACGGCGCGGCGGGCCGGATCGCATTCAGAATACGGTCGGCGTCCTCGCGTGTACGCAACGCCGTCACGCCCTCGAGTGCAACGCCCTCGATCGGTGGAACGAATGGATGCGCGCCGCACGCCAGGATCAGCTTGTCGTAAGGCTCGGAAGCGCCATCGGCGAGTTGCACAATGTGCGCCTCCGGCTCGATAGCCACCGCCTCTTCGCCCAGCAGGATGCGAATGCCCCGCTCGACGTACCACGATTCGGGATGGACCGACAGTTGTTCCGCGCTCACTTCGCCGGCGAGATAACGCGTCAGATTGAGTCGGTAATACGGGAGTACGGACTCTTTGGAGACCAGCGCGATGGCGGCGTCCGGGCAAGCGTCGCGGACGGATTCCGCCGCCGCGATGCCCCCAATCCCCCCACCCACGATAACCACGCGACGCGAGCCTGCTTGCGCGCATGGATGTTTCGCCTCGGCGCTGTCGAACCGCTCGAACTCGTCCGCCGCCGCCCCGCACACGGGACACGCCTCCGGCGGCGCGCCGCCCGAATGGATATGTCCGCATATCAGGCAACGCCATTGGTTCGATGTGGGCGCGGATGCCTTTGGCGCCTCAGCCTGCGCCTCGAAATCGGACGCCGCCGCGCCGCACACGGGACACGCCTCGGGCGGCGCCGCGCCGCGATGCACATACCCGCACACCGAACACACCCAAGCCATGCCACCCAATTCGCGCAAAGTATCGGTCATTTAAGCAGATCCCCATGTAACTATCAATGGAAATCGAAATCCGGATCTGAGATCCGAGATCTTGTGAATATAACTCGCATGTTCTCGTAGGGAGGGATTGATTCCCGCCTCCACAAATCGGCGGGAACTAATCCCGCCCTACGAGAACGGTATTTCTTCACAACCTCTGAGATTTGAGATTTCGGAGGCGCGCTTACTGGACCTCGAAAAAGCGTTCCTTCCCGACGCCGCACACTGGACAGCGATCCGGCGCATTGCCGACGATGGTGTTGCCGCACACGTTGCAGACATGGATCGACGCCGACGTCAGATCCTTGCTGTCCTCGATCGCCGCCAGCGCATCGCCGTACATACCGTAATGGATTTCCTCGACCGCCATCGCGTTCTTGAAGCTGGCCAACCCAGGCTTATTGCCTTCCTTCTCCGCTTCCGCCACGAATTCCGGGTACATTTTTTGGAACTCGTGTCCTTCGCCCGCGATGGCCGCGCGCAGATTGTCCGCCGTGCTTTTGACGCCGTTCATGACCCGCAGATGCGCGTGGGCATGAACCGTTTCCGCCGCCGCCGCCGCACGGAACAGCTTCGCGATCTGCGGATATCCTTCCTCGTCCGCCTTCTTCGCAAAGGCCAAATACTTCCGGTTCGCCTGGCTTTCGCCGGCAAACGCCGCCGCAAGATTGTCCATGGTTGCCATTATTCAATCTCCTCTGTTGTGAAAAACTCAACCAATCATCATGGAAAGATACCGGATTCCCGCGCGAAATGCCAGATCTTGAGGAACCGTTCTTTCTCTTTGCGGAAAGAGAAGGGACCAAAGAGAAACGAACGCGGGCAAGTCCGACACTTGCATGCGAGGATGGTTTGGCCTATGGTTATCGGACAATCGGCGGCATGGAACTTTTGGAGAGAATCGCAATGGATACGATGAATCGGCGGACGTTTCTTGGGCGTAGCGGCGCGGCGGCATTGGCGGTAGGCGCGGCGTCGACGTTTTCAATCAATGTTTTGGGCGCGAACGAGAAGATCCGCGTCGGGTTGATGGGCGCCGGCGGACGCGGGTCGCAGTTGTTGGAGTGGTTCGCGCAACGTCCGGATGTCGAGGTCGTCTATGTCGCGGACCCGGACGCGGGGCGTTCTTGGAAGTGCGCCAACCTTATCGAGAAGGCGTCGAAGCCGAAACCCAAGGGAATCCAGGATTTCCGGCAGATGCTGGACGACAAGGGCGTGGACGCAATCATCAACGCGACGCCGGACCATTGGCATGCCATGGGCACGATCCTCGCCTGTCAGGCAGGCAAGGATGTCTATATGGAAAAACCGCTCTCGCACAGCATGTGGGAAGGCCGGAAGATCATCGAAGCCACACGGAAATACAAGCGCATTGTCCAGGTGGGCACGCAGAACCGCAGCGCAAAGTATTGCCGCGCGGCGCTCGAATTCCTGCGGTCGAAGGATTTCGGCGACATCCATTTCATGCGCGTCATGAACAGCAAACCCCGCAATGCCATCGGCAAGTTGCCCGATACCGACGTGCCGGCAGGCATCGACTACGACATGTGGCTCGGCCCGGCGCCGATGCGTCCGTTCAACATGAACCATTTCCATTACAACTGGCACTGGTTCTGGGCGTATTCGGGCGGCGACATCATCAACGATGGCGTGCATCAGATCGATCTCACGCGGTGGATGTCGGGTCAGACATATCCGCTGTCGGTGTCTTCGACCGGCGGCATACACCATTTCGACGACGACCAGGAAACGCCGGACACGCATGTCGTGAACTGGGATTTCGGCAAGATGACCGTTGTGTTCGAACAGACCCTGTGGTCGCCGTACATGAAGAAGGTGCCGACGCCCGTACGCGAGGGAGACGGTTTCCCGAACTGGATGTTCACGGGCACGCGAATCGAGATCAGCGGTACGAAGCTGTTCATGAACCTCGCGCGGCACGGCGGCGGCTGGCAGGCGTACGACGAGAACTGGAATGTCGTGAAGGAAATGCACGGCAAGTTCTCGGAATCGAATACGGACCACATCGAAAACTTCCTCGATTGCATCCGCACGCGCAACGAGCCGAACGCGCCCGTCGAGGAAGGCCATCTCTCGACGGCGTGGTGCCATTACGGCAACATCGCCTATCGCACCGGACGCAAGCTGTTCATCGACCCGAAGACGGAAGGTTTCGTGAACGACGCCGAAGCCGACGCCCTGCTCAAGCGCAAGTACCGCGAGCCGTGGGTCGTGCCGGAACAGGTGTAGCAATACGCAAAAATGAGGATCCGAACACATGGCAATAAAGAAGAAGGCGGCCGCACCCAAACGAACCTCGCAATCGCGTAAGCCCGACAACATGTCGGTCGAGGAATGGCAGATCGCGTTGCGGCGCGAATTCGGACGGCAGCAGGATTTCCGGTGGCGCAATATCGGGACCGATCCCGTGTTTTCGGAGTTCGCGGTACGCAATCCCGCGTCGGGCGGCGAATATCGCGTCGCGATTCGCGGGCGGCACGCAGGCGACAATTACTGCTCGTGTCCGGACTTCACCGCGAACACGCTCGGGACGTGCAAGCACGTCGAGTTCGTACTGGGGAAACTCGAGCGCAAGCGCGGCGGACTCGAGGCGCTCGAGCGGGGATTCTCGGCGTCGTATTCGGAAGTTTTCTTGCGCTACGGCGCGAAACGCGAAGTGGCGTTCCGCGCGGGCACGGAATGTCCCGAATCCATGCGCAAGGCAGCCTCGAAGTTCTTCGACGCGTCCGGCGTACTGCGCCCAGAGAAGTTGATGGCCTTCGACGACCTCCTCAAAATCTTGAATGGCAACGGCCACGAGGCGCGCTGCTATGATGACGCGCTCGAGTTCGTGGCGCGCGCGCGGGATCAGGTCCGCTTGCGCGAACGCGTGGACGAGACGTTTCGCGACGGCATCGAGAGCGCGGCGTTCCGCAAGCTGCTGCGTGTGACGATGTATCCGTACCAACGGGAAGGCGCGCTGTTCGCGGCGCGCGCGGGGCGCTGTCTCATCGCGGACGACATGGGCCTCGGCAAGACCATCCAGGCAATCGCGGCGGCGGAAATCCTCGCGGGCGCGATGGGTATCGAGCGCGTACTCGTGGTCATGCCGACTTCGCTCAAGCACCAATGGAAACAGGAAGTCGAGCGATTTACCGGGCGAACGGTGCAGGTCGTCGAAGGGATGCTCTACGCACGCCAGGCCTGCTACGAATCGGAATCTTTTTTCAAACTGACAAACTACGACGTCATCCACCGCGACCTCGCGTCAATCCAGCGCTGGGCGCCGGACCTCATCATTCTCGATGAAGCACAACGCATCAAGAACTGGCGGACGCGCGCCGCGCGGACGATCAAGAAGCTCGCGTCGCCGTACGCAATCGTGCTGACGGGCACACCGCTCGAAAACCGTCTCGAAGAACTGCACTCGATCATCGAGTTCGTGGACCGCTTCTGCCTGGGGCCGCTGTTCCGGTTTCTGCACGAACATCAACACACCGACGAATGCGGGCGCGTCATCGGATACAAGAACCTCGGCAGCGTGGCGCAGACGCTCAAGTCAATCCTCGTCCGGCGTCTCAAGAAAGACGTGTTGCTCGAACTTCCCGAGCGGCTCGACAAACAGTTCTTCGTCGAAATGACGCAACAGCAATGGGCGATACATGAAGAGAACCGTGAGACCGTCGCGCGGCTCGTCGCGAAATGGCGCCGATACCACTTTCTGTCCGAGGCGGACCAGCGCCGGATGACCATCGCGCTGCAATATATGCGTATGGCATGCAACAGCACCTATCTGATCGAGCCGAAGGACGATTTCGGCGTCAAGGCCGACGAACTCGTCACGCTGCTCGATGAAATGTTCGAGGACCCGGATACGAAAGCCGTCGTGTTCAGCCAATGGCTGCGGACGCACGAGTTGATCGAGCGGCGGATCGCGAACCGCACATGGGGCCACGTGCTGTTCCACGGCGGCGTGCCAAGCCCGAAACGCAAAGAACTGATCCAAAAATTCAAGGAAGACCCGAACTGCCGACTCTTCCTCTCGACGGACGCCGGCGGCCTCGGACTCAACCTCCAAAACGCCAGCGTCGTCGTCAACATGGACCAGCCGTGGAACCCGGCCGTCCTCGAACAACGAATCGGGCGCGTACACCGGCTCGGACAGCATCGTCCGGTCCGCGTCGTGCATTTCGTGGCGCAAGGCACCATCGAGCACGGGATGCTCAACATTCTCCAGTTCAAGAAGTCGCTCTTCGCTGGCGCGCTCGACGGTGGGCAGGACGAAGTCTTTCTCGGCGGCACAAAACTCAAGCGTTTCATGGAATCGGTCGAGAACGTTTCGACCTCGATCCCGAACGCCATGCCCGCACAGGAAACCGACGTCGGCAACAGCGACGCCGCCGACGCCGCGAAGGAAGTTCCGGAAGAACTCGACCTCGCGGTCGAGGCCAAGCCCGCCGAACCGCGTCCCACGTCGCGCGAGGAGTCCTGGAATACCTGCCTCAGCGCGGGCACGGCGTTTCTCAAATCGCTCGGCGACGCGCTTACCGCCGCACCCGCGGAAAAGAAAATCGACGCGTTATCGCGCATGCTGCCGATCGAGCACGATGAGGCCACGGGCCGTTCCTACGTCAAGCTGCCCATGCCGGATCCGGCGATATTGAACGCGGCCCTCGGCGCGCTCGCATCGCTCGTGGAACGCCTCGCCAAGCCTTGAGAGTTTGTGCGCACCGCTACGGCATGGTATATTGGTTGGGGTAGGAGAAGCCGCCATGAAGGACGAGGTTCGGAAGTCTCATACGAAGACCGGAAAGCCGAAGCGGCGGGGTATTGACCTCGGCGGCGTGGACCGGGTTTTGAAATCCGTGAATGTATTCCCGGGAACGTCCGGCAAGTGGAAAGTGAAAGTGCTCGGGACGGCGGGCGTAAGCCGGATGTTCGCATCCAAGGAAGATGCAGTAGCCTTCGCGCAGAAGGTGGCTCAAGCGAAAGGGTCCGAGGTGCTCGTCCACAAGAAACTCCCCGTGCTGAAAGTAGCGCCCAGCGAGAGCAACGCCGTCTACATATTGAGCCGTTAGGGTCGGCAGGCATGCACGCGGCGTTGCGTTACGAGACGGGGGTGTTCATCAACTGCCCCTTCGATTCGGATTATGCGAAACTCTTTCCCGCGCTTGCATTTGCGATTCGGGCGTGCGGTTTCGACCCTCGATGCGCACTCGAAGAGAGCGATTCCGGCGAATCACGTATCGAGAAGCTGTATCGGATCATAGGCGAATGCAGACTCGGCATTCACGACATTTCACGAACGGAACTCAACCGGAAACGACTGCCCCGTTTCAACATGCCTCTCGAACTCGGCGTTTTCCTGGGTGCGAAACGGTTCGGCGACGCCCGGCAGAGAGATAAGCGTTGCCTTATACTCGATCGGAAACCCTATCGATTCCAACAATTCTGTTCCGATCTCGCGGGCAACGACCTGCGCGCTCACGACAACAGCCCCCGGAAAGTTATCCTGCTGGTTCGCGACTGGCTTCGGGATTCCAAGAAAGATATCCTGCCGGGCGGCGAGGCGGTCTTCGAGCGCTATTGCGCATTTCGCAAGGATTTGCCCCTCTTGTGCGCGCTGCATAGCCTCAACGAGGAGGCGCTGCCGTTCAACGATCTCGTCGCGCTCATCGATAAGTGGCTGGCGGCGTCCGGCCAAACATGAACTTCCTGGCGTCGCAGGCCTACTACGCCCGTAGCGCGTCGCGGGCGGTTTGGATGTAGCGCGAACCGTCGGCCCAGGTGGGATCGCCTGCGAGGGCCTGTTCGAAGCAAGCGAGGGCTTGCGGCCATTGGCGTGCGTCGGCGTGAACTACGCCGAGATTGCGCCAGGCATCGGCGAGGCGCGGGTCGATCTTGACCGCCAGTTCGAAGGCGCGGCGCGCTTCGTCGCGGCGCTGCATGAGATACAAGGCCGAGCCAAGTTCTTTGAGCAAGGCCGCGTTCGACGGTGCGTATTCGAGTGCCTCGCGAAATGCATTCGTCGCACCCGGATAGTCGCCAAGTTCAAGGTAGGCATTTCCCAACTCGGCATATGCGTTGGGATCGTCCGGCGCGTCCGCCACTTTTGCGAGACCGAGGCGCAAGTACATCTCCTGTTTCGCGCGGACCCGTTCCGGGGCTTTTGCAAAGGGATAATGGTGGATGGGGACGTCGCACAACAGGGCCGCGATACCCCGCGTTTCGAGCGACCGGTTGACCAGTTCGTGTACTTTGCCCTCGAATCGCGCCCCGGCGTGGTTGGGGAAGAGGCGCACTTTGACGCTGGGGTGCCATCCTGCGAAACCGCGCACAAGAGGGTCGTCTTTCGCACAGGGTTGGAATCCGGCCAATCCGGCTTGGTTTGTGTAGTTGCGCGTTACGAAACGATAGCAATGGCCGCCCGATCCGTCTGCCAGTGCGCGTACCGCACCCGTATCGGCGGCGGCGATCCGTTCATCGGCATCGACAATCAGGATCCAATCGCACGTGTAGCCGTCGATCGAGGCGTTTCGTGCCGCAGAGAAATCGTCGTTCCAAGAAAAGTGGCCGACTTTGGCGCCATATCGGCGCGCGGTGGCAGGCGTATCGTCGCGAGACCCTGTGTCGACGAGATAGATCTCATCGATCCATCCGGCGAGCGATTGAAGGCATTCGGGCAATTGCTCCGCTTCGTCCTTCGCGATGATGGCCGCCGAAATAGTCTGGAACCCCACTCAGTAGTCGTCTCCTTCGACCGCAGTACGATCAAGCACCGCCGACTTGCCTGGTTTCGGCAGCGGCTGGCTTTGCGGCGCGCGTACCGCGCCTGCCGCGATGAGCGCGTAAAAGGTCTCCTCGTCCACCAAGTCGCCGCTCGTAACCAAGCGCGTGGAACCATTGACTGTCACGCCATACTGGCGAACCGATCCTCGACGGCGTTGGTAGACGCTGCCCTTCAGCATCATGTCGAAATCGATACGATACAATTGCTGACGGTCGTGCGGCATTTGAACATCGGAAGCGCGTTGATTCGCGCCGTCGCTTTCGTCCCGCCGACCGCTGAATAGAAAACCAAGTAACCGCTTCATTCGTATTGCTTAATCGCGGCCCTCCATGACCGCGTCCTTCTCATGTCATTGTACTGCGGGATTGGGTGCTTTGGGTGGATTGGCCTGCAGCGTCGTCGTGGTTTTTTTGCGCCCGTTGACCGCATCGAGCGCGTCCTTGGCGGCCTTCTTGAGCGCATCGCTGGCGCCCTTTTCGGCTAGTTCGGTCAGGATAGGCTCGGTGCTCGGATCGGCCATAAGGTTCAGCGCAGACAATGCCGCAAGCTTGCTGTCTTCGTCGAAATCCGGCGCGCGCAAGACATCCTGGAATATCGGCAAGCCGTCTCCAGTAGGTACCGATGCCAACAACATCAGGATGTCCTTTTTTTCTGCGGCGGTCGTGTCGGGCTTCGACCAGAGGTCGATGAGATCTTTGCGTCCCTCGGGTGCGCGCGTCGCCAAGGCGCGCACGGCCTGGAAACGCACTTGATGATCGGGGTCGTTCTTCAGTTGACTCAGGGCCTCGTCCACATTGCCCCCCAGCAACGTGGTCAATAGTTTCGTGGCACAGACGCGCGTGGTGAGATCGTTTTCCGGCTTGACCAACGGCAGCAAACGCGCCGCCGCGTCTTTGTCCAGCACGCCCGAGAGACTGATGGCTGCCAGCGCCTTGGCGCGCGGGCTGGAAGCCTTATCCGCCAGCGTGTCGAATACAGGCTGAAGAGCATCCTGTCCAAACTCCGCCAGTTTCTTGACGACAGTAATTCCTTCCGCCAAGTTTGGCTTCTCGGCGCTAGTGGTCTTGGCCACATCCTGCCACATCGCCAAGGCTTCTTCCTTGGTCTTGGGAACAACAGGATCGTCCGTGGAAGCGGACGGCTCCGCAACGACTGGGGCAGCAAGCGCGATGGTCGTCGCAGCAGGCTCCGCTGGCACCGGCGCAGGCGCAGGCACGGGCGCAGGTGCAGCAGGCGGCGCAGGCGCAGGCGCGGCAGGCGCTGATACGGCCAGTGGCGCGGGTGCGGGTATGGGCGCAGGCGCTACGGATGTGGGGGGCGGGGCGGCTTGTGCCGGAGGCGGCGTCTGGGGCGCGGGCGTCGGCGCCCAACATCCCGCGAGACTTATCGCTACGACCAGCACGGCCACACTGACAAGCAGAACACGGCTCATCTTACGCATAGAGCATCTCCCTTCCAGACGAAACGTCAAGACCACAGCATGTCTTAATCTTCATGTCTTCACAACACGAGTATAGCATATCCCAATTCGGCAAAGTCTAGCCGCGCTTCGCCAGAACGTCCTTTTCATATTGCCGGACGTCGTCCAGCCACGCTACTCCCGTCGGCACGCCCTGTTTCCGGCAATAATAATCCCATATCGCGCCGAACGGCATTGTCTTCAATTCTTCGAGCAACGCCAGCCGCCCCGTGTAGTCGCCCGCCCGCTCGACTTGCTTAAGCAGGTCCGTCGGTTCGAGCAACGCAATCAGTAGGGCCTTCATCATCGCGCGCGTGCCCGTGACCCATGCGGCGATCCGGTTGATGCTCGCATCGAAGAAATCCAGCCCGATATGCACGCGGTTCAAGAAACCGTGGCGCACCAATTCCTCCGCGATGGCACGCAACTCATCCGAGAGTATAACGACGTGATCGCTGTCCCAGCGGACACCCCGGCTGACGTGCAACAACAGTTCGTCCACATACAGAAGAATCGACGAGATCTTGTCTGCGATACCTTCCGTCGGATGGAAATGGCCCGCATCGAGTGTAAGCAGGACGCCTTTTTCGACCGCGTAGCCAAGGTAGAACTCATGTGAACCAGCCACGTAACTCTCCGAACCGATGCCGAAAAGTTTGCTTTCGACGGCATCGAGATTGAACTTCGGGTCGATGGGATTCGCGAAGATCGCATCGAGCGATTGGCGCAGTAACTCGCGCGGCGTCTTCCGGTCCACGGGGATATCCTTGAACCCGTCCGGGATCCAGATATTGGTGACGCACGGCGTACCCAACGCGCGCCCGACCGCTTCGCCTATGACCCGGCATGCGATGCAGTGGTCGACCCAGAACGACCGGATGCCCGCGTCGTAGTTCGACAACGTGAATCCGCTGTCTGCCTTCGGATGGCCGAAACAGGTCGGATTGAAGTCCATGCCCAAGTTGCGCGACTTCGCCCAATCGATCCAGCCCGCGAAATGCTTCGGCTCCAACGCGTCGCGCTCGACCTTCGCGCCACCTGTCTCGGCGTACATCGCATGAAGGTTAATCCGCTTCTTGCCGGGAATCAGGCTCGCCGCCTTCTCGAAGTCCCTGCGCAACTCATCGGGCGTCCGCGCCTTACCGGGATAATTGCCCGTCGCCTGAATGCCGCCGCCGGAAAGCGCGTCGATATTCTCGAACCCACCTACATCGTCACCTTGCCAGCAATGCAATGAAACTGGGACGCCCGAAAGCACCTCCATCGCCGTAGCGACGTCAACGCCAAACGCCGCGTAAGCGTCCTTCGCATGCAGATACCCCGCCTCGATATGCTTATCGCTCATTTGCGCCGCCATGTCGAATCTCCAACCGTCCGAAAACACGTTGCCAACATTTCGCCCGGGATTATACCGGATTTCAATCGTTCCGCAGTAACACGACGTTTCCAACGTCGCGTTACCTCAGAACACGCTACGTGCATCAGGTTATCAATACACCGTACTTACTTCTCGTGCAGGTTCTTCAATGCCTCGGCAGCGCGCGCGTTTCCCGGATCGCGGCGCAACGCCTGGTTGTAGGCTTCGCGTGCATCTGCGGGCTTGCCGAGTTGGGTGTACACGTAGCCGATGTTGCACCACGGCGGATCGTTCGGTTCGAGCGCGAGCGCGCGCCGGTATTGCGCCAGCGCCGCCTCGAATTGACCCGACATGGCGAACGCGCTGCCGAGATTGTTGTACCCGCCCGCTCGATTCGGATCGAGTTTGAGCGTTTCCTGGAAGGCCTTTACGGCCTCGTCATATCGTTTCAACCGCGCAAGGGCGATCCCGAGGTTGTACTGCGTATCGGGCAGGTTGGCGTCCATTTTCAGCGCCTTGCGGTAAGACGCGACCGCGTCCTCGACTCGGCCCAAGCCCATGTATGCGTTGCCGAGATTGTAATGCAGCGTCGCGTCGTTGGGATCGAGTGCCACGGCGCGGCTGCAATGTTCGACGGCCTTGTCGTATTGCTTGCGCTCATCGGCATAGGCGACGCCAAGCCCTTTGTGCGCGCGGTAGTTGTCCGGCTCGACGAGCAACGAATGTTCGAACATGACGATCGTGTCGCGCCACGTTCTCGTCTGAACATAGGTCCGCACGCCCAGCGCCACGAGGATCGCAAACGCCACGCAGGCCGCGATGCGGGCGTGTTGGCGTATCGACGGCAGCAACAGCCACGTGACCGCAACGAAGACGCCAATATGCGGGATGTAGGTGTAACGGTCCGCGAGGGCTTGATCGCCGACTTGGACGATGCCGATCACGGGCACAAGCGTGCCCAGGTACCAAAGCCAACCCACGATCGCGTACGGATGCCGCCGCCAATACGCAACGGCCGCCGCCGTGATCGCGATCAGCACCGCCGAGGCCAGGAACGGCTGCCACAGCGGAATGGCCGCGCGCAGATGCGGATAGAACACGCCCAAGTGCGCCGGCCACGCGGTCATAACGAGGTAACGCACGTATGCAACCGGCACGTTGGCGAGCCGGGCCCAAACGGGGATCGCGTCGATGGTCACGACGCCGCCGCCGGAGCGTTGCACGAGGAACGTGATTAGGCTCGATGCGGCAGCGAGTGCGAAGAGCGGAACTTTTTCGAGAAGGAGGCGAAAGAAGGAAGAAGGTGTGGCGGACCGCACTTCGTACCGCCGTAACGGCCAGTAGTCGAGCAGAAGCAACGCGGCGGGCAAGGTCACAAGCATTGGTTTCGCAGTCAATCCGAGCGCAAACAACACGGCGGTCAGCGTCATTCGCAAAACGACGGGACGCCGCACATACCACGTGTACGCGGCCATCGTCAGGATCCAGAGGCATCCGCTCAACACGTCTTTGCGCTCGGAAATCCATGCGACCGATTCGACATGCAACGGGTGCAGCGCGAACAGCGCCGCCACCCACGCGCTCGCCCACATCTCCTTGGTCATGGCGCGCAATACGAGAAACAACAGCGCACCGTTCAACGCATGGAAGAGCGCGTTGACGATGTGATGCGCGCCGGGGCGCGCGCCGAACAGCGACACGTCCAGTTGCAGCGATATCCACGTCAACGGATGCCAGTTGCACACCGCGTCCGTCGTCAGCGCCCACCGTAGGCCCGCCCCGGTCAATCCCGAAAGAACCTGCGGATTGCGGTAGACATACGCGCCGTCATCGAAGTTCACAAAGTCGAACCACGCCGTCTGGACGTACGGCGCCAGCCCAACTGCAAACAGCGCCACGCACAGCGCCGCAATCGGCCACGGATTCGTCTTTGCTACAGACTGCACAGGCGCCGTAGGCGGGGCTTGTTTCGCTGGTTTCGTTTTTGCGGGTTTTCGCGCCATGCTCATCCTCAAACAGCCATTCTAAATTCTGACTCATCCTAATTTAGTGTACTTCTCCTTCGCTTTTACGGAAAATTATCATTTCGATTCGGTTTCCCCGAAGGGGAAGAACATGAATAGCCGTGGGTGGCAACCCACGGATACAAAACCGACATCCATCGACCCTGAAGGGGGCGCACTATGTCAATATTATTGTTAATAAAGGTCGACATCGTGCTCCTTGTGCGACCCCTTCAGGGTCGGTGGTTAAGCATTTGTACCCGTGGGTTGCCACCCACGGCTATTCTTGTTCTTCCCCTCCGGGGAAATTGCGTTGACGCGATAACTTTCCAAAAGCGTGGAGCTCTGATAAAGTACGCCAAATCCGGATGAGCCCCAAGCTATCGTTTCTTGCCGAGATAACTGTCGATGTTCTTCAACGCTTCGTTGGCGCGCGCGTTGCCCGGCTCGAGCGCAAGCGCTTTGAGGAACGGGTCCCGCGCGGCATCGGGCTTGTTTTGCCGGGCGAGCGAGAATCCCAAACCGATCCACGCCTCGATACTACGCGAGTTCAACGCCGCCGCCTTCCCGTATGCGTCCCCGGCCGGGGCCAGCTCGCCGAGTTCAGTCAACGCATGACCCAGATTAAGATATGCATCGCTGTTGTTCGGCTGACGCCGCGCCGATTCGCGAAACTGTTCGGCGGCCTCGCGCAGCCGCCCTTGTACCGCGAACGCGTTGCCAAGATTGACCCGTGCGTCGCTGAAATCGGGATTCAGTTTCAGCGCTTCCTCGTAATACGCCGCAGCCTCCGCATACTTCTTCGAGTCGGCCAACGCATTGCCCTGCTTGAAATATTCGTCCGCGTTGGCCAGTTTCGGCACGGCAACCGCCGGACGCCGCGTCGCCTCCTCCTTTTCGAGCGATTCCGCGAGGTTGCGCGCGGGCGCGTGACGCGGACTAATCCGAACGGCATCGCGCGCGTGGCGCAACGCCTCATCGAAGCGGTTCAGCCGTTGCAGCGTCAGTGCGAGGTTGTACTGGGCGTCCGCGTCTTCGGGATGAATCTCGACCGCTTTACTATAATGGCTGGCGGCCTCCTCCATCTTGCCGAGCGAGAAATAGGCCACGCCTAGATCGTTCTCGATATCGCCGTGATTCGGGTGGCCCGCTGCGAATTGAAGCGCCTGCTCGTACTCCTTGATGGCCGCCTCGCATTCGTTTTTCTCGTAATAAATAAGGCCAATATAAATTCGCGCGGCAACATAACTGTTGCGGAGCTTCACGGCTTCCTGGAAATGCGTCAACGCCTCGTCGTTACGACCCGCCCGCTTCAAGGCTATCCCGAGATTGTAATGCACGAAATCGTTGTTGCTCGTGGCGCGCAACGCTTGCTCGAACAACGCGATGTTGTCGCGCCAACACGCCGTTGTCGCAAACGCGCAGACCGCATACGCAACGACGACCGCGACACCCAGCGCAACCGGCCCGAACGCCGGCAACCACTTCGCGCGCGTTCGGAGCCACGCCGCGAAATCGTGCGCGCCCCACACGGCCATCACGAACAGTCCAACAATCGGCAGATACATGTAGCGATCCGCGATGGATTGAGAACCGACCTGGACGATCCCGATGACCGGCACTAACGTGCCCAGGAACCATAGCCAGCCCACGGCAAGGTAACGCTTCTCGCGGGCGCCGCGCCAGACCAACGCCGATACGACCAAAAGCGCAAGCGCCGCCGCCAAGATGCTCCACCACCGCATCTCCGCGCCAAGGTGTGGGTAGTACACAGCCAGGTTCGACGGCCAGACGGCCTTCGATGCATAACGCAGATACGCCACGAAGACATTGCCCAACCGTTGGAATGGCGGTAGCGCCTCGAGCGTCCGCATCGCACCGCCACGCTGTTGCACGACGAACGTGATCACGCTCGACGCGAGCGACAACGCGAACAACGGCAGCTTTTCGAGAATAGGCCGCCAGAAACGCATACTGGGTGACGACCGTAAAGCGGCCTTTCCCTGCTTCTTGCCTCCTCGTGGAGCCGACTCCGCGACATCGAAACGCCCGAGCGGCCAATAATCCAGCAGCAGGAGCACGCACGGAAGCGTGACGACCATCGGCTTCGCAGTCAGACCCAGCAAGAAGAAACCCGCGACGAGCAAATACCGGAGCACCCCGGGCTTGCGCGTGTACCAAACGTACCCCCCCATCGCGGCGATCCAAAAAAACGCGCTCAACACGTCTTTGCGCTCGGCAATCCACGCGACCGACTCGACGTGCAACGGGTGTACCGCGAACAACGCCGCCAACAGAAGACTCCGCTCCGTCGCACCCGTCATCGCGCGAAAGACTAGGAACAACAGCACGGAATTGATCGCGTGGAAAAGCACGTTGACCATGTGATGGTAGCCAACGTTCATGCCGAAGATCTGGCAATCCAACATGTGCGAGAGCCACGTCAGCGGATGCCAGTTCGCAACCGCACCCGTCGTCATCGCCCACGCAAAACCCGGCCACGTCAGCCCATCCTGCACGCGGAGGTTCTTTACAACGTAGTCGTCGTCATCGAGCACCGAGAAACCGTGGCGCGCGGTTTGCGCGTAAATGCCGAAAACAAGCGCCGCCAGCAAAAGGCTGAACAGCACCAAACGCCACATCCGCATGCTCGGGTTTGCGCTTTCCACAAAACATCCTGTACCGTCTCGAAAAATGCGGACTGTGCCAAGCAAGCACCGTCCGCAAGTCAGACAAGACTAATCACCATTTCTTCGTTTCTCGAACCCGCCAAGTATCCGGCGTCGCATGGGGAATGTCAAGCAGAAGATCGATGCGACAGATCGGTTGGCAGGCGAGGTCGCACATGACTTCAACAAACCGCTACCCAAAATGGAGATTCCGTGTGGAACGGAAACAATCTTGTTCGCCGAAGACGAACAGTTGCTTCGCAATCTGGGCAAACAGATCCGCCCCAGCGGCGGATATCGGATACTGGCCACCAAAGACGGGCATGAGGCGTTTGGCCTTTATCCCAATAGGGCTATCCGCTTGACTCCGGCAACCACAACATGCCGTGTGTGTGACTCACAGAGGCAGGCGGAGAACCCTCGGTTACCTTGGAGTTGATTTGCTGCTGCGAGACACCGCAAGGCCGTTGCTTCCGCGCATTAACCGGGATAGGACTGACGGTGGATCGTAACCCTTCTCCTCCGACCAGAGGCTGATGCTGTCCCTGAGAGTCGCATTGGCACGCGAATAACTGCCCCTGGTTCATCCTCTGGTTACCCTGTCTACCTGTCAGGCCCCCCCGGTAGCCTTTCTTCTGCCAGGCGTTTCCAGGCATAGCCTGTCGTAAAGCTGCTGTAAACAAGGTCAAGGAGGTACCGTGGTACACTCTTTGCCTCTGCTGTCCCCAAGAGACCGGCAAATCGGGATTTGAGGGAGCTCTGGGCGCCTGCGTCACGCCAGCGGACAAAATAGAAACAGGACTCGGCCATGTCCGTGGCGTCGCCAAGAAGCTCAAGGATGGGTTTTGTTTTCCACCGAAATGACGCCCGCCAGATGAATCTCGGATGCTGGTGGGTAAGTATCTCGCGACGGACATCTGCCTGCATTTTCGAACCAACTCGAAATTGCTTCTTGTATTCATTCACCAATATCAGGTGTATATCCCAGTAGTAGTCCTTCTGTTCCTTGTCATTCAGGTTCTCGAAGACAGATCGCAGGATCTGGTCCAAGGGGAAAACACTTCTGATGATGTCCTCGTACTTTACGCGGATCTTTCCGTAGAGAGGAACGACTATCGCTTCAAGCTTGAAGGGGGTCGGATCATTCTCGTTCCTCCAATGCCCTCTCGTCACGATTGGGCTGCCGACCTCGCTGGCAACCTCAATCGCAGCAAACGGTGCGATTTGATCATCGTGAACGAAGAGCCGACAAATCCGAGAAGCGATGGTTTGGGGTAGATCACTATGGGCGTGGTGAAGAATGTCGCCACTCATCTCAAAGCCCACGACCGTAACGGCATGACGACCAAGCCCGTCAATCTTACCACAAAGAATAACTGGAAGACCCATGGCGAGATAGCCGTGGACGTAACCGAGGGCTATGCCCATATTCCTGAGCTCGTTCGATTTTTTCAGATGTTCGGGCAGTTCCGAATCATCTTTGCGCTTCTCCGCTATGTCAAAAACCTCTGGCTCCAACCCGGCGCACACAATGGCGGCGCACATCTCTTCCACCGAGAGGCCTGTCGAGGGAAAAGGACGACCGCCGAGAGAACTTGCATGCTGGGTAATTTTCGCGGGCCTCAGGGGGGAAATCCCAAAAAGGACAGATAGCTTCTGGAAGGCACACCAGAGGGATACCGTGGCGCATGCCGCAACGACGGTATCTTGCTGTTGAAACGCCAAAGTTCCACGGATTTTCAGAGGAATGCCAAAAAGATTCGCGTCATAGTCACGCGTGGCTCGATACTGGACTCCGTTCGTCGCAGGCGGGTACGGAAGGATCACCGTTCGACCAATTATGGCTCTTGGGAGAGGCCGTGTAACGCAGAAACCGCAGTAACAAGCTTGAAGCTGCTCCTCGGCCTCGCGACGAGCCTTGTCAGTGTCCCCTGCCAACGCCGTGTTCAGGAGGCTTTCAACGTTCTTGTCGTCTCCCCTAAAGAAGTGCAGGCGTCTGCACCGGTTCCTATACTGCGCGAAGCAACGTACATGGAAGGAGGCAAAGTCTTCCATGTAATCCCCATCTACATAGTCATCCTCAATGACAATAGTCAGGACGCCGCATTTTCCAAGATATGCGAACAATTCCTTCGCTTGATGAACAGAGTGAACTGTTTCGGGTGGACAGTGTTCATTGGCAAGAACAGCATAGAATACCTCCTCTGAAAAGACAACACACCTCACCGCTGAAGTACTAGGCATGGGGATTTCTGAAGAGTAGTCAGTATGTCACACGCATTCGCAACGTGTCAACGCTCACACATCCTGCCTGATCGAGCCAGCGCATTCGCTCCGCGAAGTCCTTAAATGCACCCTGAAGACGTTCCTGCATTTTCTCCTCGGTCGCCGGGACAATCACCAAGCCCGCAACACCCTCATCTTCTTCTTCTGGCATAATAGGTCTCCTTCCACGAATACCCTCTACATCACATATCGAACTTTTACCATATCAACACGCAATTGTCAACAGGAATTAGGTCGTTGCAGTATTTTTTCGATATCTGCCGATCACAACCGTAAACCCCGCAGTCCACTTTCGTGAACTGCGGGGTTCTCAAAATAAGCCGGCGACGACCTACTCTCCCACCCAGTTGCCCGGGCAGTACCATGGGCGCTGGTGGGCTTAACTACCGTGTTCGGAATGGGAACGGGTGTGACCCCACCGCTATAGCCACCGGCAAAAACCTGTGACAGCGAACGCAAGGATAACGCAAACAACCGCATTTCAAGCGCGTGATGATGGCGCGGCACGCCTATTGCATACGTGCCGCAATGTTAGGCCAAGCCTCACGAGCGATTAGTACTGGTAAGCTGAACGCCTCGCGGCGCTTACACCTCCAGCCTATCAACCAGGTAGTCTTCCTGGGCTCTTTAGGGGTCTTACGACCCTGGGAGATCTTATCTTTGGATGGGTTTCGTGCTTAGATGCTTTCAGCGCTTATCCCTTCCGGACATAGCTACCCGGCGCTGCCACTGGCGTGACAACCGGAACACCATAGGTCCGTCCACCCCGGTCCTCTCGTACTAAGGGCAGATTCC
>CAIYET010000137.1 GCA_903925285.1 Candidatus Hydrogenedentota bacterium
GGAGTTCGTTCACCTCGATAATCTCGTCCAGTTCCTGCTCGGTGGCCCGTTTGATGCCGTCGAGAAACGCCCACTGATTCGGAAACGGTGTCAAGCCTTGTTTCGGATCCAGGAACACGGTGCGGCATTTTGCTACCGAAAGTCCGAAGAGTGGAGCGTTGATGAAATTGCCGCAGTTTCCCGAGACGCCGTCAAGGCTGTCCTGTTTCGGAAATATCTCTGTGTCGGGATGGCCGATTTCGCCGAGGATATGCCGGAAGACGGCTCGCGCCTTGGCTGCGGAAACACCTTGCTGCGGCAGGAACATCCACGCATGAAAACCCTTGCGTTTACTCACCTCAATATATGCGGATAACCCGTAATGCCCCGCACGCCCGACAAAATCCAGCGGCGCCGTCGCATCATCCCGGTCGAAATCCGCCACCACAGCCCGCGTAACGTGGCCTGTCAGCAAATAGACGCCAAAGGGTTCCTTCCCTGTCAAGTGCCTGAGCACTACCTCATCCGTTACCGGCCGTTTGACCTGCCACGATCTGCCGGAGGCGAGCTCATACGTCCCATAGATATGCGGCAGGCCCGAGAAGCATTCCCGAAAAAGCCGGGCCTTAGACTCAGAACTTCTGTTATCTCTGCAAATCATCATCTCGCTACTCACGTCACAACCAGTCGCGGATTCACAAATCGCCGTTAAACAGAAAGCGCAATGACCGCACCCATGGAAGGCATTCGCTCATCCACTTCACCATTGGTAATGACGCGATGGCAAACCTCCCAATGGGCTCGGACAGACCTTAACTCCACTCTGTCTGCGGCAACCTGCGAAGCCGCCTTTCAGTAGCGATCTCACCATGTTGCCATTACCTGTCAACACTAGGATGCGAGAATCTGTCCCAACCGCTCGTCGCTTGCGGCCTTAGCCATGATGAGCTCCTCGCACGCCGGCGCCAACTCCGCGGGAGAGCGTCCTGAAATCATCTTGCCCAGAAGACGCTCCCATTCCGGCAATGCAGCCAGCGCCACTCGCGCCTCCCAGGTAAGACTGCCGACATACCGCATCATGGCCCAGCGCGCATGGTTGCGTCTCAGCGTGTTTCGGAGGCTATCGGTGAGTGTGGAAAGAACGGCGGATATCTTTTCCGAGCCGTACTGCGAAACGTCTCGGAAAGCCCCCTCATAACCACATCCGCCCTCCCCTTCATAGGCGTGCTCAAGGATGAACACCGCCTCTTCCGCCGCCCCGGCCGCCTCCTTCCGCCTGGATGAAACAACCCCATATTCGGCGAGGTGGAGCATGAACTTGCCCAGCAGCGCAAGAAACGCGTTCTGTGCTACAGGAACCGCCAAGTCATCGTACGAAAACGTGGCCAGCGCCTCCTCGACGGGCTGATCGCATAAAGCACGCAGTGTGGCCGTGCTGATAGCATCCGTGGCTGCCTGGACAATGTGCTCAAGTTCTTTTCTGGACAACGAATTCATCGAAAGTGTACACCTTGATCTTCGTAGTGTCGGACACCTGGGGCACGCGGGGAACGACATACACCGCCGATGCCTTCCCATGGCGGTTGACCTCGTTCCATACTTGGTCGAAAGGCTTGTAGTATTGGGTACGGGAAAAGTGCTTGGCCTTTTCCGCAACGTTTCTGTCCATAATCGGTTCGAGCAGCGGGGTTTCAATATGGACGACATCCGTGCCAATCCGCGCGATTGCCTGCCGTTGTTCGAGTTGAGTCAATTCCTCCGGAGTGACCTGCCCGCCCAAACGTTTGGCGATACGCACCGCATCTTCCGCGGAAGTGTTAAACGCGACAATCGTGCCGACCACACCCAGCGCGTCCGCGCATCGCTTCTTTTCAAACTGGCTGAGGTACTGATGAGCAAGTATTAGATTAATATTATACTTTCGTACCTCGACAATCATGTCCTCGATGGCAGGAGTAACGAAGCGATGGGCCTCATCAAGATAAATCTTGAAGAGTTTGCGTCTTTCAGGCGGAATATCGCTCCGGGACAGTGCCGCCAAATGAAATAGGGAGAGAAAGAAACTGCCCAAAACATCCCGCGCCTGTGAGCCTACGGTGGACAGGTTTGCGATGAATATTTTCCCGGAATCCATGATGTCCCGGAAGTTAAACCGTGTCTCCGGCTGGGAGAACATAAGCCCCATAGTATTATACAGCAGAAATTTCTGGAGCTTGTGCTGTACCGGAGCGAAGTCTTCCTTTCGGTACTTGGGGTATTCGTACTGCCAGAACTGACTTGCATTGGCA
>CAIYET010000138.1 GCA_903925285.1 Candidatus Hydrogenedentota bacterium
CTACGCCCGCACCGCCGTGCGCTGCGACGAAATTTTCCAGTCCTTCGATCTCATCCGGCAGGCTGCCGGCAAGATGCCCGAGGGCGAGATCGCCGTGAAGGTGACCGGCAACCCGACGGGCGAGTTCTTCTCCCGCGTCGAGCAGCCGCGCGGCGAAGTGATCTACTATCTCAAGGGGAACGGAACCAAGAACCTGCAGCGGTTCCGCGTCCGTACGCCGACCTTCGCCAACATTCCCGGACTCGTCAAGACGCTGCAGGGATGCGATCTGGCGGATGTGCCGGTGCTGGTCCTCACGATCGATCCCTGTATCAGTTGCACGGAGCGTTGAAGGAGAAGGCTGTATAGTCTAACAGCCTACAGCCTAAACACCTTCTTGGAATGATCTATGTCACTCTTCTCCATGTCCGGCCTGGTGCTCAAGTGGATGCTGCGCAAGCCCTTCACGCGCCGCTATCCGTTTGAAGTGCGTCCGCCTATTCCCGGGTCGCGCGGCGCCCTGGCGATCGACCTTTCCACCTGCGTTTTCTGCGGCATCTGCGCCAAAAAATGCCCGACTCAGGCCATTGAGGTTGACCGCGCCGCCAAGCGCTGGACCATCGACCGCCTGCGCTGCATCACGTGCAACTACTGCGTCGAGAACTGCCCCAAGAAAAGCCTCGCCCTCACCACCGCCCACGGTGTTCCCACCGTGACGCGCGACCGGGAAGTGTTCGAGGCGCCCGCGGCAACGCCCGCCGCCGCGCCGGCCGCTGTCGCGAAATAGCGGCGGCGGTCATTGGTCATTGGTCATTGGTCATTTGTCATTGGGAACGGAAAGCGCTGCCGATTCTCTCCGACAGCGCAAACGCGGGAATGGCCGGTAGAGGCCGGACTTCGACATTCGAAGTTCTTTGTTCGATATTCTGCGGGAACGAATCAACCGCGCAGAAGAACGACTCGAGCAGCGGACGAGGAAGGCCGGTTGAAGATGGCACAGAAAACATTGCTATTTGCTATTTTGGTGCCTGACACCTGATCCCCATTTGACACCTGATCCCCATTGCATACATGATTGACGCTGACCGCGTGAAGTTCTATCGTTCCATCAACAAATGGGTCCGGTACTTGCTTGTGACCAGTGCTACCGGCAAATCCGATTGGCGGCTGATATAACGTTGGACGTCTTAGTCATGCCATTCCATCCCATCAACGCTTCAGACGCTTGCCTCCGTCGCAGCCGCCGACTATTGGCGCTCTCGGAGCAAGCACTGCCTGATGCAAAAGTGAAGAATGACCTACGTCGGTCGGCTCTGGTTATGGCTGTAACCGCAGTTGACTCATACATGCATTGGCTGGTCTATCGGCAAATATCAGAGGTACGCAAGGAAGGTGATCTTCCGAAATCTCTGGCAAAGCTTGATTTGCCGTTCACCGATATTGCTTCGTTCGCCGACGCCACGATTCGTGACCGAAAGAATGGCGTCGACACCCGCCCATGGGTTCAGGTGAAAAATGCCATGCAAAAAACGGCTGTTCAAAGAAACCTTTGCGTCTTATGAACAAGTAGCCATAGCATTTTCGTGGGCCGGGGTCGAAAAACCTTGGTCGCGCGTCGCCGCAAAACTTGAACTTCAAGCCAACGACATCAAGATCCGCTTGAACGCACTAGTCCATCGCCGCAATCAAATTGTTCACGAGGGCGACATTACGCGAGCATCACGTCCTCATAAACTGAAATACAACGAGGTCAATCACGCGTTGGTGGTTGCAGACGTAAATTGGATAGAGTCACTAATTCAGGCAGTTGAGCGGGTGGTCGTCGATGGGGCTTCGAGGGGGGGCTGAAGGGAAGAAACAAGACTAGGCCGAACTTCCCAGCGACTGACCACGCGCTTGGCACACTGAACCTCTTGAATCGCAATGAAATACAACCGCAGGGCGCAGCAATTTGCGTTCCATTTGCGCCCATGTAATATGAAATTTA
>CAIYET010000139.1 GCA_903925285.1 Candidatus Hydrogenedentota bacterium
AAGCCTATTCTATAGTGCTATGTTGCCGTGCCAAGGCGGCGTTCGCCCGTCGAGAGTTCTTCGAGGCTCTCGCGGTCGAGGAGGCGGATCTTGCGGCCTTCTTGAACCTCGATCAGACCTTCGCGCGCCATCTTCGCAAGCACGCGCGACAGCGTTTCGGGGATCGTCCCCAGGAGGCTTGCCAGTTGCACTTTCGATAGATCGAGGACGAGTTCATCGCGGTCGTCTTGCCGTTCGCTGAGGTACAAGAGATGCGCGGCGAGGCGGCCCGGCACCTCTTTCAACGACAGGCTTTCGATCAGGTTCGCAAACCGCTGCAAACGTCGCGAGAGGTCGGCCAGCATATTGAGCGCCAGCGACGGGTGTCGCTCGATCAATGCCAGAAAGGCCTGGCGCGGGAAAAAGAGCGTTTTCGACGCCTCCATAGCATCGGCATGGGCTGGAAACCGGTGTCCCGCGAAAACCGCCGCTTCCGCGAACGTATCGTTCGGCTCGATCACGTGCAGGATTTGCTCTTTTCCTTCGGGCGACAGTTTGTAGATTTTCACCCGTCCCGATCGTAGAACGTAGAAACCCGCCGCGTCAGCGCCCTCGAGGAAGATGTTCTGGCTTTTCGCGTAGGTCTTCTCGACGGCGATTGCCGCAAGGGCCTCGCATTGCTCGCGGCGCACACCCCGGAATAGGGGAACGGTGGTAATCTGTTCTATAAGCGTCATGGGTGGTCTCGTAGTTCCTCTCTCGCAAGGAAGCCGGTTTCGTTATAAGGCTTCAGGCTTCAGGCTTCAGGGCTTCTTCATCCTGAAGCCTGGAGCCTGAAGCCTGAAGCCTTGACTTGACCTAAGTCAAGGCGCGGATTCCGAATCGGGTGTACAGTTCGGGTGTGGAATGGAAAGCGCCCCGGTGGCGGCGAACAGGATTCGTCCCCGGCGCGGGCGTAGGATAAACAAGAAACTGGAGGATTCAAAGATGTTCTGTAACCAATGCGAACAAACAGCAAACGGG
Source organism: Candidatus Hydrogenedentota bacterium (assembly GCA_903925285.1). Classification (GTDB taxonomy): domain Bacteria; phylum Hydrogenedentota; class Hydrogenedentia; order Hydrogenedentales; family SLHB01; genus DSVR01. The sequence goes on from CAIYET010000139.1 coordinate 1,003, forward strand.
CAAGTGTGTGCAACCCAGGGCGTGTGCGGCAAGAAACCGGACGTGGCGGCGTTGCAGGACTTGCTGACCTACGTGCTCAAAGGGCTGGCGATGGTCGCCGTCGCAGGACGCAAAGTCGGCATCGTCGACTCCGAGACCGACCGATTCGCAGCCGCGGCGGTGTTCGCGACCCTGACCAACGTCAATTTCGACCCCGAACGTTTCGTGGCATACATCCGGAAGACCGTGGCCCTCCGCGACGCGCTCAAGAAGAAAGTCAAAGACGTCGGCGGCAATGTCGAGTTCTCGGCTGGACCTGCCGACCTTATTCCGGCTGCGGGCATCGAGGAACTCGTCGCGCAAGGCGAACGTCACGGGATTCCATCCGAAGGCAGCGAAAATGCCGACATCCACAGCTTGCAAGTGATCCTCCTGCTTGGTATCCGGGGCGTGTGCGCATATGCGGACCACGCGCGGCTGCTCGGCAAGGAAGACGACGCGGTCTATGCGTTCGCATACGAAGGACTCGTCGCGACGCACGACAAAAACATCGCGCTCAATGACGCGCTCGGCTTGGTCCTCAAATGCGGCGCGATCAACCTGCGCGCGATGGAACTGCTCGACGCCGGGAACACCGAGCACTTCGGCCATCCCGTCCCGACGCCCGTGCCGCTCGGCGCGAAGAAGGGCAAGGCCATCCTGATATCGGGTCACGACCTGCTCGACCTCGAAGCACTGCTCGAGCAAACCGTGGGCAAGGGCATCAACGTCTATACGCACGGCGAGATGCTGCCCGCGCACGGCTATCCCGGACTCAAGAAGTACCCGCATTTCATCGGCAACTACGGTACCGCCTGGCAGAACCAAGTCATCGACTTCGCGAAATTCCCCGGCGCAATCCTCATGACGACCAACTGCATCCAGTCGCCGCGCCAGTCCTACAAAGAGCGCATCTTCACCTGCGGCAACGTCGGATGGCCCGGCGTCACGCACATCGCGGACCGCAATTTCGCGCCAGTCATCGAAGCGGCCCTTGCTCAACCCGGTTTCGACAAAGATTCCGAAGTCGGCACCGTCCTGGTCGGTTTTGCGCGCAACGCCGTCCTGGGCGTCGCGGGCCAAGTCATCGAAGCCGTCAAGAACAAGGCCATCCGCCACTTCTTCCTCGTCGGCGGCTGCGACGGCGCGAAACCGGGCCGGAATTACTACACCGAACTCGTCGAGAAGATCCCGAACGACTGCGTGATCCTGACGCTCGCCTGCGGCAAGTACCGCTTCTACGACAAACAACTTGGCGACATCGGCGGCATCCCGCGCCTACTCGATGTCGGCCAATGCAACGACGCCTACTCGGCGATACAGATCGCCGTGGCGCTCGCCGGCGCATTCGAGTGCGGCGTCAACGACCTGCCGCTGTCGATGATCCTCTCATGGTACGAACAGAAAGCCGTGTCCATCCTGCTCACGCTACTCCACCTCGGCATCAAAGACATACGCCTCGGACCCAGCCTCCCGGCATTCATCACGCCCAACGTGCTCAACGTCTTGGTCGAAAACTTCGCAATCAAACCCATCTCGACGCCCGATGAAGATTTGGCGGCCATTTTGGGATAAGGAATGGAAAAGGCTTTAGGCTTTAGGCTTTAGGCTGTAGGCTGTGCGCCTACAGCCTACAGCCTTCTCTCAGACAAGGAACGAAATGCCATGAAACAGAAACGCAAGATCATCGAGATCGACGAAGACCTTTGCAACGGCTGCGGCGAATGCGTACCCTCATGCGCCGAAGGCGCGATCCAGATTGTGAACGGCAAAGCCAAACTCATCGCCGACCAACACTGCGACGGCCTCGGCGCATGCCTCGGCGAATGCCCGACCGGCGCGCTACGCATCGTCGAACGCGACGCCGACGACTTCGTCGAACCCGCGCCTCAGCCCAAGTCCACCCCATCCCCTTGCCCGTCCGGGAGTGGATGTCCAGGCGCGCGCGTCCAACAATTTGGACAACGAACCGCCGTCGCACCATGCGCCGCATCCGGGCCGGCCCAATCCGAACTCGGACACTGGCCCGTCCAGATCCGCCTCATACCGCCCGGCGCGCCCTTCCTGCAAGGCGCGCATTTGCTGGTCGCCGCCGACTGCGTACCCGTCGCATACCCCACATTCCATCAAGATTTCCTGCGCGACAAAGCCGTCATGATCGGGTGCCCGAAATTCGACGACCCCGACCCTTACATCGCCAAATTCCAAGCGATCTTCTCGCAGTCCGACATCAAGAGCGTCACCATAATCGTCATGGAAGTCCCCTGCTGCCAAGGTCTCCCCACCATCGTTCAAGAAGGCATGCGACGCGCCGGTAAGACCATCCCCATGGAAAAAGAAGTAATCGCTCTCGATGGGAAAATCGCCCGCCGCCAATAATCATCAGGCTGTAGGCTTTAGGCTTTAGGCTTTAGGCTGTAGGCAGTGCGCCTACAGCCTACAGCCTAAAACCTACAGCCTAAAGCCTACAGCCTACAGCCTAAAGCCTGAAGCCTAAAGCCTGCATAACAATCTCGACTCGCCGCTGCTGTATTTTTCTGTTGACATTTGGAATTACCCGTGCTACTGTTACCTGAAGGGCTATGTACTCAAGGATCATCGCGAGTTACTTAAGGCCATAAGCACAATGCGGAAATCGTAGGATTTTGGGTGCTAATCTGAACAACAAACGCACTATTCCAAGGCAGACGTAACTCTCTTGACTGCAAGCGAAAGGAGCGCAACATGCCAGGCTGGTTAACCCACATGAACGTCGCACGCAAGTCATTGTCCGAACTTCCGAACTACTCAGGCGCCGCTGGACTATTCGGCGCGGATGGGCCGGACGCGGCATCGTTACGAAATATTGCCCAATCCCATCCCGCCTACGTTGCCCTCGGCAGCATCGGGCCCGACTTCTTCTACTTTCTTCCCGATTTCAAAGAGCCATACGGCCCCACGTTGCGCGGGCTGTTTGATGTGATCGAAGAGACCTATAAAACAATAGATCCATACCTTGTCGTCTATGAAGAGCATCTCGGACCCGTGAATGATAACATGGCCGAAATTCAGAATGGGCTGAGCGGAGGTCTCATCAGTACGCTTCAGGATACCGTTGGCCTGCTACTCGACAATTTCAAGACGGCGGTGCTCATCTTCCTTGCGCGGCAAAGAGATTGGTTCGGAGTCTTGGATAGTGGCGTTCCCCGTGGATACGACGAGCACACGTTCTTCTGGAGCGACATGCTCCACTACCGCAAGACTTTCGAGTTTGCGGCCCAGCTTTGGCGCGCGGCCCAAACGGACCAAGCGCGCGCCTTTGCGCTCGGTTGGATGACCCATCTGGGGACGGACGTCGTCGGCCATGCCTTCGTGAACCAGAAATGCGGCGGACCCTATCGTCTGCATTGGCAGCGCCACCACCTCATCGAAAACCACATGGATGCTCTTATCTATGGCAATGAATTCGGCAACCAAGCCATCTACCAGGCGCTATGTTGTTCCGCACAACATCTTTGGATTGCCTTCAACGAGGAGGCCACCGAGTTTCCCAGCTCCTACTCGAGCTTCTTTAATCCCGGCGCCCGGCCCACCTATGACCCCAACGACGAAAAGGACCGTAGCGAAAAATGGGATGTCGACTCGGATATGCCTCCGGGATTGTCGAAGTTTCTGGTCGAGTGCCTGAAATCGGTTTACCCAAGCGGCAGTGTGTCCGATCCATATAAGCAATGCGCCGATCATCCTAATATTCTGCCTTACAATGAAGGCTATCCGACCGCCGCAGGTATTGATCAGGCCTTCTTCTACCTTTTCAAGTACGTGAAGTTCATTACTACCGACTGTAGCCGCCTGAAGCCGCCGGAACCGCCCGAGCTCTGGCCCATTCCTTCATGGCCTTCCCTCCCGGGAAGCGGCGGCAGCGGCAATTCCGGCAACGGCAATGGGTCATCCGATCCGGGCATCACCCTGTGCGATCTCATCTGCGACATACTGGCCTTGATCGAATATGTTAAAGCGTGCCTATTGTTCTTCGCGTCCGTGTTGGCCGCGATAATATTAGGCACTCTCACGTACCCCCTGCGCGCTGCCATATACTATCTTATAGAGTTACCCCTCTATCAACTGTACCTGTCTTTCCATTGGGTCACGACGATTACCGGCTACACGACTCCATTCCCTGCGGAAATCAGTCCCCCGTTGCATACGCTTGGAATTGGATGGCAAGCAGTCTGGAGTACACTCGAAGACGCAATTAACGACATAAGCGGCGGGTTGCTGGGATTTCCCGGAAGCCCAGGTTCCGTCGTGAGCGAGCCGTCCGGAGCCAATCGCGACAAGTCGTATCCGCACGACGCGATCACCGATCCGCCCGGCTACGGCGGCTGTTCTATGGACGACCTGATACGGTTGTTCAGCGACGGCATGGACGAAGGTCCGACCGAATTCACGCGCCCGTGGCGCTGGCCCGATCGCGACAACCAAGGCAACCTGGTCCCTACGGAACTAGACGGGCTTGTAGCCAGTCCATTCCGGTCCGGGCAAAATGCCCAGGTGCTGATGACCCCTTCTCCGGGCAACGCCCAGTTTCGCAAGGATCTGGAGAACGCAAAATCCGCCGATGAAACCATTGGGATTGCCAACAACATTGTGAACAACCCCGGTGTTCATCTCGGCGATCCGTCGGATTACTCCGCCTATATTATCGCCCGCCTCACCCGGAACACCTCATTCGTCCGTGAGGCACTACCGCAACAGGCATTCAATTTCAACCTCGATGCCGATCGGGGGTACGGCTTCCTCTGCTGGGACTGGCTGCGTTCCCAAACCCAAATGGCCGTTCCTAAACACTATAGTCCTGCTGTCGAACGCTCATATCATGCCCCCATCGATGCGGGATTCGGCTGGGATAAGGGAGAGGAAATCTTGGTGCCGCCGCCCATCCCGCCGCCGGTTGCAGTGCCGACGCAGCATGCTCCCGATCTGACCAATCCGCCCGTTAAAGTACGCTATATCGACAACGAAGAGAGGGATATCGCATGAGTGTAAAACCAGAACAGGTTGAAGCATACCTGGCCAAATATCGCAAGAACCGAAAGGACAAACCGACCGATTTTGTCACCTTCCTATTGATTCGTGCAGGCGTCGGCGACACCGGTGCACGACCCTACTCGGGTCCCGGCCCCGCCTGGGAAAGCCCGGACATTTGGACGGCGGCAGGGCATCCGGGTAACACCCTTGATGTTCCACCGAACACAGGGGGCACGGTTACAGTCGGTAAGCCTAACACCGTTTACGCGCATGTGTGGAACCTGGGACGCGCCCCCGCAGCGCAGGTCCTGGTCGATTGGCACTGGTTCAATCCAAGCCTTGTGATGGACACGGCTAACGCCCACCTGATCGGCCGCGCCCGGGTTGATCTGGCCCCGCGGACCAATGCACAGGACTGCCATAAACTGGTCAAGTGTCCGGATGTGTGGATTCCGGTCATGGAGAACGGGGGCCATGAATGCATCGTCGCGCGGGCCGGCGTAATGGGCGACATGATGCAAAGCACAAACGACTGGAATCCATGGGTCGATCGACATATTGGACAGCGCAACATTGCCGTGGTAACCGCCGGTGACGATGTCCAGCGGCTCATTGATACACTGGACGCATCCAGAAAACATGGCACGCGTCTCGAACTGGCGCAAGTGGGCAAAGAGGCCAAAATGGTATTGGCGCTCGCGGCTCCTCATCTCCAACTCGACCCGGCGGTAAAGTCCCATGTCTTGGCGGAGATGACAACCGATGGCAAAGTAATCATGCCACTCGGCACTGTCGCCACGATTCCTCCTCTTATCATGCCCCATACCCTGTTGAACCTGGGGGCCGTGCCTCTTGCAGCAGCCACGCGCGGGGCGGGCGGCCCAACCATTTCTCGTGTTGGCGGGGCCTTACACGACCTGTTCCATCTTGGAAACGTCGCTGGTTCGAGGGCAGGAACAACATTCACGCCCCTACCCCACCCTAAGAAAGGCGAAGCGCAAGTGCTGCGAGTAACCACCTATCGCGACGTCCAATTGGTTGGAGGGTACACGATTATCATCCAGGGCGCCGACTAGTAGCGTGTACTGGCGAGACCAGAACGCGTAGGAAGGCTTCAGGCTTCAGGCCTTAGGCTGTAGGCGCACTGCCTACAGCCTAAAGCCTACAGCCTAAAGCCTATTCCGCTGGATATCGCGTCCTGGCCAAGTCGTCGGTCAGTAATTGGCACTGAGCCATTTGGCCGATGTGGGTTCCGGTGATTTGCCAGACCACGCGTTTGTCGTCGGTGACCTGGAGGAGGTGCGCGCCGGATTTGTCGCCGGTATCTTGCGTGTTCCAGTTGCAGATAATGGTATCGCCGTTGTCGAGACGGTGAATACCGGCGAAGGCGCCGATCTGGATATCGGGTATCTCGTGTTCGCGCAATTCCCAGACCACTTTGTCGTTGGGGTCGTACTCGGTCACGGCGCGGTCGGCGCTGATCAGCGTGTTGCCGTTTTCGAGCCGTATCGCGCACACGGGCATGGGCCGCCGTGGAAATTCGCGGATTATTTTGCCGTTGCCATCGTATTCGCGCACCGCGCCTTCGGACGTGAACGGTACGAGATAGGTTCCTTCGCGCGTCTTGCGGCACAGGCGGAACTGGGCATGAGGCGTCTTCTCGGTCGTGGACAACTGCACCTGATGCACGATTTCGCCTTGACGGTTCACTTCAATCAGACGGCATTCGCCGACGATTCCGATCATGACGTTGCCGTCGGGCAATGGCTGGCAGTTCGGGATCTCGTTGGGTTTCTCGGTGCGGTATTCCCAAACGACCTCCTTGTCGCGCGTGACCTCGCGCACACCTTGGTAATACGTCGTCAGGATGTGGCCGTTGGGCAGCATCCACACGTCTTGCGGATGCGGCAACGAGTATTCCCACACGATCGCGCCGTCCCTGTCCATAATGGCCACGCGGTCGTGCGCGTGTTCCGAGAATAGCACCGGATATGGACCGTACGAATTCTCGTGCCAGAAATTGCCTTTCAGCCCCGGTTGCGTGCCTTCGATCCCTTGGACGTTCGCAGGGTCGACGTCCATGCACGGCCACACCAGTTTGCCATTTAACTGCGCGCCTTCGCGAATGTACGAGCCGAGCCGCAACGAGTTGCAATCGAGCCATTGAACGACCTGATGGCGGTCTTCGGGCGATACGGTTTTGAGATGCGATTCGGACAGCAGAACCTGCCCGATCTTCGACGCTCGCGCCCCGAAACGCCCCGGAATCGTCCTCGAACCGCCGTGGACGCCGCTATACGCCGTCGTCATGTCCGTGAACATCGCGCCGGAGAACCAGAACGTATAGTCTTCTTTGAGCGCGTCGTAGCTCATGTCCTGCAATCCCTTGCCTGTCTCCTTGTGGCAGGGAAGGCACTTCTGTCCGAAAATGGGTTTGATCTGACGGTAATAACTGACCGGCTCGACCGGACCGCATTCCGGCTCGGGTCTCGAGGGTGGACGGCGCATGGCGAGTGGGGGAGAGGTCCGTTGCGGCGCGCGTTTTGTGTTTTCGTGGCATCCGACGCACGACAACTGCTCGCCCGGATGCACAAACGCGGACGATCGCATCGATTGCACGGCCATGAAGTTTTCGTCCAGGGCTTGAAAGATGAGTTGCTTGGCCACCGGGGCCTCGAAATAGGCGCTGCCGTCGTCTTCGACCGGCACGATCCCCAGCGGGATGCGCGGCGTGTTTTCACGCTCGTATCCGATCATCGGCTCGCCCATGACGTGATTGGTTTTCGGGATGTTCTGAATCACGCGCAGCCATTTGATCCGCGTCCCTTCTGGAAATGGCAGATCCGAGTTATAGACGTCCATCACCGCGACAGTAGCCTTGGGCGCGGTTTTGTTGCCGGGCATGCGAACCTTCGGCGGGATCACGGGCGGACATGGCCGCGCGCGCAACGGGATCGGGTTGATCAGCCGCAATCGCTCGTCTTGCGGGCACGGCATCGAACGCAGATCGCACAGAATTTCCTTGTTGCCGTAACGGTCCACGAGTTCGAGATTCTCCCAGACATTGCAGAGGTAGAAATCTTCGCTCAACGGCCATGGCGTGCCATATTTGTAATGGCGGCGTCCGGGCATCTCCGTTTCCGGGAACGCCTCGTCCGGCGTGACGCGCTGGATCTGTCCCATGTGGTGATCGTCTTCCTTGCGCAGATCGAGCATACACAGCGAGCCAAAAATCTCGCCGTGATGCGGCGCGGCGGTAAAAATATACAGCGGCGAATTCGGCACGCCCCGTATGCCCATCTCGACCAGCGGCGCTCCGAAACGGCTGTCCCATTCGCGTCCGCCCTCGATTTTCCATGGCTGATGATCGGGAAACGTGTGATATGGCAGCGGGTAATTCCCATGCGGCGCGCGCGGATTCGTGCCGTCGGGATTGCTGACCCAGAAACGCGTACCGAGGCAATTCTCGCGATCCACGTAGTCCCATCGCGTATAGACGAGTTGCCCCTCGTTGTTGACCGACGGATTCCATTCGCTCGTCTCGAAGTAACTCAACGGCTTGATGTCGCTGCCATCGTTGCCCATCGAGAACAGCGTGTAGCTGCGAACCTTGAGATAGGCCGCGAAGCAACGGATGTAGCCGCCGCGCCGTTCCGAGACGAACGCGATACGTCCGTCGGGCAGCCAGCACGGATTGAAATCGTTGAACGCGCCGTCCGTCAACTGCACAAGATTCGACCCGTCCACGTTGACCTTGAAGAGATGAAAACACGTCTTCTTCGATTGGACCCATTTGTGTTCGCTGTTTTCCGTCCACGCGAATACGATCGTCTTGCCGTCGCAGGACAGGTCCGGCGTTGCAAACGCGCCATAGTCGAGTTTGCGCCCTTTCAGCCGCCCATTTTCCACAACCGAGTCGGCGAGGACGTTGACGATTTCAGGCTGCGTTTTGTAGTTCCGTACGATGAAAAGACCGCCGCCCGGAAGCGCATTGCAGCCGAAGTACTGCGTAACGAAATGGCCGCCCTGTGCGTCAGCCGTCTCGGGATTCGAGAGGACCGACCCTTCGAATGTCCCGCGCGCCACGAACAGAATACTATCGAAATCCAACAGCGGATTGCTCAACGCGACTTGACGCCGGACCGCGCAGGCCGCGAGGTAGTACGCCTTGTAATCATCCGAATCCGGCGTCGGGGCCGAGTCCCGCAACGTGGCCAAATCCGCGAGCAACGTTTCGACGCCCGGCGGCGTCAGGCTTTCCGCAAGCCTCTGCGCGCGCCGCAACACCGTTCCCAAAGGCCCACCGTCCGCCACCAAAATCAGCGCCTGCGCATCGTACGCCTCACGTTCGAGTTTCTCCGCGTCCGGCCCGCCGGGGCGATGATCGGGATACTCCTTTTTCCCAAGCCACGCGAAATCGTAACTCCATTCGCGCAACGCCGCGTCCTGAATTCGGTCCACGGCGACGCTCTTCAGATTCAACCGGTCAGCGAGCGCCGCCAATGTCGCGCGTAACGGCGCAATGTCCTCCGCTCGAGGCAGCGGCTGTAACTCCGTCGGCATGCCGCCCGGCAACTCGATGCCGTTTTCCGTGATAGCAACCTGCCGTGCCTTGAACACGCCGTCGCGCCCCAAGGACGACGCATCCTTGCCAACCGCGTCCGCCGCGAAATGCCACAAGCCCACCGTCGATTCGTCGGCAGCCAACTCGACGCCCGGCGTCGAATCGAGCGTCCGCACGCCTTTCGACAACCGCACCTCGTCGATCAATCCATTGCACCCAAAACCGCCTTCGACAAGGCTGCCGATGGCCAGTTGCCCCTCGACAGTCTTGTCATTTGTGATAGCGGACGCTTGGTTGGCCTTCTCGACGCTGTCCACGAACAAACGAATCCGGCCTTCCTCGATTGCCATCGCGACCCAATGCCATTCGCCGTCTACGACGGGCACAGTCGTATGGACATGATCCGGCGTCCGCCCCGGCACATACGCGTGTAGAATGCCATCCCCGGGCGTCGTGAAGATTTCCCAATGCGTAGCCGAAGCCTTCGTCTCATTGGCGATCAGAATGTTGTACTGCTCTTTTCCAACGAGTTTCGCGCGGCACTCGACCGTCAATGGAAACGCGCTATATGCGAGATTCCCAGGTATCGCGACCGCGCCCTTACGCGCATCCAGCGCCTGGCCAAAAGGCTCCTCGACGCCATGCGCGATAAGCGTCACGAAGACGAGTCCGAAGCAACACACGAAAGGTCTCATGATGCAAATCCTATCCACGCAAATGGAGAACGCGTAGGGTGGGTGCAGCGAAGCGGAACCCACCGGCACTCTACGGACCGACAGATCCGGTAACGGCTCAAAGGCCGATCTCCCGGCACACCTCCTCGAACGGGATAGACTTGCCGCCGCTGCTCTCGAATTCTCGCAGGGCTTTGCGCGCCTGCTTCACGTCTTCCGCGTCTTCCAAGGCCTCCAGACGTTTGAGATCGGCGGGGGACACTACGGCAGCAACACTCTTGCGGCCACGTCTCAGGAGAATACGTTCCTCGCCGCGCGCCACGCGGTCCAACGCATTTTCCATATCCTTCGCAAATTCCTGTGCGCTTAAGTGCGTCATAATTTCATGATACACGACACGGCCTTCTTCCGGCAAGGAGTGGAAGCGCTCCAAGCCCAACTTGAGATGGGGATTCGTGCAATTGCCCGCAATCTCTGACTTGAATACGCTATACGCATGCGCTCGCAGTGCGCGGCGAGTAGCGCCACGAGTGCTAAGATCAGAGCAGTTTTCACGGCAGACAGTTTCCGCAAACTCAGTCCGCGCTCGCGTTCGGCTCAACCCGCGAGTCGTCGGCCCACTTTGCTCGCCCGGTCCGCAAGCACCCGTGTGGGCGCTTTCTTTCGCAAGTCCGCTGCTTCTTGAATGTTCAGATCAAGTGCGAAGGCGACCTCCGATAGGCGTCGAAAGCTGGCCGTCGCGTATTCTTCCGATTCGTATCGCTGGACTTGTTGTTCTTTGATCCCGATTATGTCGGCGAGCTGGCGTTGCGAAAGGCCTCTGGCAATCCTTGCCCGAATAAGAATGCCGGGCAGTTCGTCGAGACTTTGCGCTTTCAGTACGCTCACGGCGCCCGACTTCAGTGCTTCGTATTGGGCGATTTGTTCGGACAGGATCTCGTATTCGCTCTTGAGCGCCTCGAATTCGGCTTTCGCGAGCGCCTTCGAGCCAGTCTGCCGCGTGGCCTCGCGAACATTGAACGACTCGATGGCCTGTTTGAATTTTGCCGACTGCGCCTTCGATATGCGGTATTGACGTTCGTTAGCGATCATCGTTCTCCTGCTCCTCTGCATCGTCCGCGAAAACGATGCGGACAATTCCCTTTTCCCGTCCCGTGTGTCTGTCGATCCGAAAGAACTCGATGAATGTCTGCGAACCGCCGGTTCTCATGCGGGTGGGGAAAAACTCTCCACCGTACCGTTCCCGTTGCTTCTTTCGCTGTTCGCTGAAATCGAGCAATACGGGATCCAATCTTACGACGTTTACTCCGGTAGGATCCCAGCAGGCATCGAAGTCGGCGGGATTGGGCTTGGCTGTCACAAAGCTTCCGTCCAGGAAGACAGCGCTGCATCCTGCCTTCCGGAGGGAAGCCGCGCCCTTTCGGAATCCGTCGAAAAGGCGTTTTCGCTCTCCGTTCGTTGCAAAACGATGCTCGGCTTCCTTCATGCTCGCATCGTGGATGCCTGGCGGAAGAACGCTCCAAGGCCCGCCGATATCGATGAACTCGGGTATCACGACACAACAATAATGTTTTGTTGCGAGGAAGTCAAGCCTCTTGGATTTATCGATTGAAATTGGAGGGAATCATCCGCCAGGAGGTGAAGCGCCCCAAACCCAACTTGAAATGGGGATTCGTGCAATTGCCCGGACGCACTGATTTGAATACACTGTACCCATGCGCGCGTTGCGAAGTAGCACGACGTTTCCAACGTCGTGGCGCGGTGGCCACAGAAGGAGAGGAACATGCGGACTCGGAATCAAAACGAATGCAAAGAAACGCAGACGAGCGGTACTCTTTCACGACGCTCGTTTTTGCGATCATCGGCGATGATTGCGGGCGCGGCGACGTTTGGCGCGCCAGCGATCTTGCACGGCGCCAGCCCGAACGAACGTCTCAACATCGCGATTATCGGATCGGGCGGACGCGGCGGCTCGAACCTCGCATCCGTCGAATCGGAGAATATCGTCGCGTTGTGCGACGTGTACGCTCCCAACCTCGATGCGGCCGCCGCGAAATACCCGAAGGCCCGCCTGTTTGCCGATTTCCGCAAACTCTACGACCATGCCAACGAGTTCGATGCGGTCGTCGTGAGCACCTGTGAGCACACCCACGCGTTTGCAACGCTGCCCGCCCTGCAACTCGGTAAGCACGTCTATTGCGAGAAACCGCTTACCCACGACATCTGGGAAGCCCGCGTCATCCGCGAGGCCGCCGCGAAGGCTAAAGTGGCCACACAGATGGGCACGCAGATTCACGCCGAAGACAATTATCGCCGCGTCGTCGAGTTGATTCAGACCAACGCGATCGGCCCGGTGCGCGAAGTCCACGTCTGGGTATCGCGCGCATGGGGCTGGCAATCCGAAGACGAGGCCAAGCAGGCAAAGGACATCGTGTTCATCCAGAACCGCCCCGAAGCCGCACAGCCGGTCCCGCAAGCGCTCGACTGGGAACTATGGCTAGGCCCCGCGCCCTCGCGCCCGTTCAACGATGTGTACGTGCCGGGACCCAAATGGTACCGGTGGTGGGACTTCGGCAACGGCACGATGTCGGACCTTGGCAGTCATTGGATCGACCTGCCTTTCTGGGCGCTGAAACTCGTACATCCGCTCACCGTCGAAGCGACGGGGCCCGCGCCCAATCCGGAAATCGCCCCGGCGTCCATGCAGGCCGTCTACGAATACGGTGCGCGCGGCGACATGCCCCCGCTCAAGCTGACGTGGTACCAAGGCTCGTACAAACCCGCGCCCTGGAAAGACGGAACCATCCCACAGTGGGACAGCGGCGTGTTATTCGTCGGCGACAAAGGCATGGTCCTTTCCGATTACGGCAAACACGTCCTGTTGCCCGAAAAGGACTTCGCCGATTTCAAACGCCCCGACCCCTTCATCGCAAAGTCGCTCGGCCACCACGCCGAGTGGCTCCACGCCTGCAAGACCGGCGAACCCACGACCTGTAATTTCGAGTATGCCGGCTGGCTCACCGAAGCCAACCACCTCGGCAACGTCGCCTACCGTGCGGGCAAGAAACTCGAATGGGATCCGGTAAATCTGCGCGCCCCCAACGCCCCCGAAGCGGACCCCTTCATCCGGCGCGAATACCGTAAACCTTGGAAGCTTGCGTAGTAGATCGATTCCAAAACAGCGTTGCATTACCCCGCAGGGGTAAAACATGAATAGCCGTGGGTGATAACCCACGGACACAGGCACCGACTTCAAACGACCCTGAAAGGGTCGAACGGTGGAGAACAGTTGCCAATATTGACGTTCAACCCTTGCAGGGTTGCAGGTTGCAGGCACGGGTTCCGTGGGCTGCCGCCCACGGCTATTCACGTTGCATCCCTTCGGGATGTCGCTCCGGAAATGCAGCGTTATTTGGGAATCGAGATACTAGGAATTGTCCTGTGCAGGAGTTGTTTGGGCGAAGAAGGAAACACGCAGTGCGATTGACGCGTCGAGGCTTTCTGGGCAGCACGGCAGCGGCGTGTTTGGCCGCGCCAGGTTGGGCACAATCGGAGAAACGGGATATGACGCCGCCGCGGATTATCTATTACAACAACTTCGCATCGCATTTGCTCTGTGCGTTCAACCCGAACATGTACTATCCCGAGTTGCCGTATCGGTGGTCGGACGGCGATTGGCGGCATCTCGTCGACATGATTGCGAGTTTTGGGTTCAACGTCTTCGAGTTCTGGCTTGAACCGCGCTTGTTCTGTCGCGACGCGCTCGATGCGCCGGTTGGAATCGAATTCGCGCGGCAAATGAATGCCGTGATCGAACACGCCCACACGCGCGGCTTGCAGGTCGAGATGATCGTGGCCATCGCCACCGTCGGCGAGAAATGGCGGACGCTATGTCCGAATGTGCCGGACGAATGGCGCGAAATCCGTTTTCTGTGGGACGCGTGGACGCGGCGATTTCCCACGCTCGATATCGCCGGCATTTTTCCAGGCGATCCCGGCGCATGCTCGCGCAACGGCTGCACGGCGGAAACGTATATCGATAAATCGGTCGAAATCGCCGCGATGCTCGACAAGGCCCGGCCCGGCATCGGCGTCGAGTTCAACACTTGGGGGCCGCCCTTCTTCGGATGGGGCAATATCCACATGCCCCCGGACAGCCACGGCGAGTTCATCCCAAAAGATCAAGGTTCCGCCTGGACGTTCTCGAAGGAACGCGCCGAGCGCTCGATGAACCATCTCCTCAAGCGGCTGGACGATTTCCCCGCCAATACGGCCGTGTCGATCAACATGGGTTTCAACGGCGACGGCAATCCGAATGGCGAGCAGGACGCGCGGCCATGGGCGCTCGAGATCGCCAAGACCCGTCGTATTCTCACCTGGGATTTCAGCCTGACGGAAGGCGAGAACGCCGTCTATCCGCATTATCGTTTCGCGCGGCTTTTTGCGCGGCGTAAGGAGGAGCGGGCCGCTGCGCCGTATTCCGGCGGCATTTGTTTTACGATGACGCCGATGCTGAACCAGTTGTCGCTATTCGAGGCGGCGCAATCGTTCAAGGACCGCGATGGAGATCCCGACCGCCTGGCCGGTGATTTCTTCGCGAAGGTTTTCGGCGAACCAGGCCGCGCATTCGTTGACGACTACCGCCTGTTCGAAGTCATCCCGGACTGGGGCAGCTATGACGTGATCAAAATGCCGCGCGCGGAATATCACAAACGAATGTGTGTCTTTGCCAACCGCTTGGAAGATGCAAAGAACTCAATGAACAGCGACGCCGTTCTGCATCCCGATCCGGAGACCTACCGTCAGGAACTCGTCTTCTTTGCCAAGCTCTTCGCGGACTTGACCGCGCCCAATCCGGATTACGATGCGCTCAAGAAGTCCTATTGGAACCGCGTCTACCGCATTTACGACAGCCTGTCCGACCACGTCGATCCCCGCCCACGCGGAAACACAGACAGGTTCATCCAGCACTTTGCCAAATGGGCGTAAAGCATTCCATCGCGTTACTGCAAATTGCCCGAATCCAGCCTTCACAGCTTCCGCAGCCGCAATTGCCCGCACGCCGCGTCGATATCCTGGCCACGCTCCTGCCGGAGCGTCGTGGCGACGCCGCGCGCTTTCAAGGCCGCCTCGAACGTTTGGCACACGCTTTGCGGCGGTGCGTTGAACGGCTTTCCCTCGACGGGGTTATACGGGATCAGATTGACCACGCTCTTTACGCCGGATATGAGTGCCGCCAGTTCTTCGGCGTCCTTCTCCGAATCGTTGACTCCCTCGATCAACACCCATTCGAAACTGAGCTGGCGGTCGCTGGCCGACACGTAACGGCGCGCGGCGTCCATGAGTGCGGACAGCGGAAAGCGGCGGTTGAGCGGGACCAATTTCGAGCGCAATGCGTCGTTGGCGGCGTGCAACGATATCGCGAGCCGCACCTGCCAATTCTCCTCGCCGAATCGTTCGATGCCCGGCACGTCGCCCGCCGTCGAAACCGTAATCCGGCGCGCGCCCACGCCAAGCCCTTCCTTGGCCATCAGGAGCCGTATGCTCTTGATCACTGCGTCGTAGTTCCTGAACGGCTCGCCCATCCCCATGTAAACGATATTGGGCATGCGCCCGCCCAAGTCCTCCTGTTCGAGCAGATGCAACACCTGTTCCACAATCTCGCCCGCCGTGCAGTGACGCCGGAATCCCGAATCGCCCGTCGCGCAAAACGCGCACCGGCACTCGCACCCCACTTGCGACGATACGCAGAGCGTTACGCGGTCCTCGTCGCGCAGGAATACCGACTCGACCGTCTCGCCGTCCGAAAGCTGGAACAGTGCCTTACGCGTGCCCGTACGTGGCGACGCTTCCATATCGAGCACGCGGATCTGCGGAACGAGGCATGCCTCGCGCAGGCGAGCACGAAGGTCTTTCGAGAGATTCGTCATCGCGTCGAAATCGAACACGCGCCGCTGGTGGAGCCACGCGAAAATTTGCCGGCCCTGGTAGGGCTGCAACTCCAACGTGCCGGCAATTTCCTCTGCGGACAAATCCGTCAGGGCGATACGTATGGACATGGACTATCGTTCTCCCGCGTTTCGCACGTTGCGTCGTTGTTTGCGCTCTTCTTTCGATGCCTTTTTCACGTCGACGCCCGCGATACGCGCGCGCGCCTTGATATTGAAGAACTCCTCGCCCAGTTCGACATTCGGCCAAATCTTACGCAGATCCAGCGTCATACGCGTCTGTTCGAGGGGAAACTCTACCACGACCTTGGCCGGAAACCGTACGCCCGCCACGTCGCCGTATTCGTCCTTTGTCGTGATGGCCAGCGTCATTCCCGCCTCATTGATCCGTTCGCTCCGCGCGACCACCCACGGCGGTCCTTTCACCGTTACAATCCGCCACGGCGTCTTAGCGGGGCCGACCGTCAGCGTGGCCGTTTGCGTCGCTACGTCATAGGCCGTGACGCGCACCTGATTCGCGCGCAACTCGGACCAGTCTTCCGGCAGAAACATCTCGCGCGCGATGTCCGACGGCGAGACACTGAAAGGCACGCTCCCGTACTGTTCGCCCTCCAATCGGTAATACGGCTGTTCCTCCGGCGCCGCCGGGAACTCGATGAGAAACTCGCTACCCACGCAAGTCAGCCGAAAAACCGCCGCGCCAAGATATTTCCGGCCAATCACGCACAAATCGGCGGGCCGACGGAACGCTACGAAACCGTCGTCGAAGCTTTTGACGGCCGCGAGGTCCGGACTTGCCAGCGTGAACGCGCCCTTGGCTTTGAAACTCTCGATGGCCCGGTCGTTACCCGCGAGGTCGCCCAGTATCGTCGCGACGGACGGCGCGCCGGCGGGCAGGACACCTTGCGACACGCGCTGGCCCAGCCTCGTGCAGCCGCACAGCACGAGCATGCATGACAGTATCGCGAGCGCGCGTTGGATTCTTGAAACGGACGTGAACATATGCTACTATCTTCTGGTTTCGTTCGCGAAGTATATCAGGTTTGCCATCCCGAACCAACACGAGAATTAGGAGAGAGTCATGTCGCGAGTCTGTCAGTACAGTGGAAAACGGCCCCAAGTCGGCAATCGAGTCGTCCGCCGCGGTAAGGCCAAGCGGGAAGGCGGTATCGGCCAGAACGTGACCGGCATTTCCAAGCGCAAGGTCCATCTCAATCTTCAGCGAATTCGTATCATCGACGAGAACGGCACGGTGCGTCGCGTCCGCGTGTGCGCCCGCTACATCAAGGCGGGAAAATTCACAAAGAAAGTCCGCATCCCGAAGGTCGCGTAATTCGCGCCTGAACAAACGTCAAACGCCAAGGGTGATGTCCAAACGGACAACCACTCTTGGCGTTTTCCATTGAGCCTAAAAAAGGCAGTTGGAGTCCATGACGCTCGTCGAAAGTGTGGACGTAGTGGACTTTGTGGACGGAGTGGACGCAAATGGGACTCACCACCGGCGCGGAAGCCTTGCGCGCGGCGCGCTGAGTGAATCCTATTCTCGTCCACTCCGCCCACAAAGTCCACTATGTCCACACTTTCGAGATCCAACTGCCGTTTCTAG
>CAIYET010000140.1 GCA_903925285.1 Candidatus Hydrogenedentota bacterium
ACCGTATCCGCCACCGCCACCGCCGCCACCGCCACGCGAACCGCCACCACCACCGTAACCGCCGCCGCCGCCGCCGCCGCCGCCACGCCGCGGACCGCCGCCGCCGCCGCCACGCGGGGCGCCGGGTCCACGATCTTCGCGCGGACGCGCTTCATTGACATTCAGGTTGCGCCCGCCGAGTTCGAGGCCGTTTGTGCCGGCGATGGCTGCTTGCGCCTCGGTTTGATCGGGCATTTCGACAAATCCGAACCCGCGGGATTCGCCCGTGTACTTGTCCTTGACGATAGTCGCGGACTGCACCTGTCCATACGCTTCAAATGCCTGATGAAGCTCTGCTTCCGTGGTTCGGTGCGCGATATTGCCTACATAGATGTTCATTCCGATTCTCTCTCCTCTTAATTCGCCAAGTCCGCGACAGTCTCCATTGACTGTCCAACACACAGCCCGCGTCCGACAATCTCTATACGTCAAATACAGCCGCGATGGGGTAGTTTCCCACAACGGCCTGTCTCAATGCATCTTTTCTTCGCCGACACCGTTTTTCTGCCGAATACCGTCCTCGGTTGTTCCCGCCACTTGCTCTTCCGACCGCGCTGCATCCGCCCGGCCATCCTTGGATACCGTTTCGCACAACCGAACCCATGCCTCGTCCGTCAGCGCGTCGAATTCGCCGGATTCGACCGCGGCGTTACAGAAAGTCTGTTCGCGCCGGTCGAAATGCGACTGGATATGCCCCGCCGCAGCTTGTTGCATACGCTTGCTCATGGGTTATTCTACCACGATTGCCCGTCCGCTACAACCTTTCTTTTGAGTGGGGCGACAGGCTTTCACTTCCCGGTTGCTCGTGCGATGCGGCAAGCTCCATAAATCCGGACGTTTGGGCGTCGAATCCGAGGGTTTTTCGCAAGGCCTCGGTATAACGAATGATGAGGAGTTCCGCCATGGCATCGTCTTGCTGTTCAAAGGCTTCGAGGAGGCGCTCGAACAGGGTTTGGGTCTGCTCGAATCCCAGCAGCGGCGTGTCGTAGAGGCCGCGTAGCTTCACATAGATCCGGCCCATTGTATTGAATACCAAGCGGTAGACCTGGTTGTGCGCGGCTTCCGCGATGGCCCGGAACAGCCCGATGTTCAGTTCGTCGAGTTGTTCCATACCGCCTGGGCACGTACGGCGTTCGTACACCATCTTCCGAATGGCGGCGAGTTCCTCGGGCGTCCGCCGTGCGGCGGCCAGCCGGACGATGATGCGGACCATGTGTCCGCGGAATTCGATTACGTCGCGCAGGAACCGCAGGTTGACCGTGCCGTCTTCGGAGGCGAGCAGCACATCGAACAGTTCGATGCCGCTGGTCAACTGGAAGTCTTCGACGTAAATACCCGAGCCCTGCCGGATGCGAATCAGGCCTAACGCTTCGAGCCGTTTGAGCGCCTCGCGCACGACTGTCCGCGTCATGCCGAACACCTCGGCGAGTTCGCGTTCGGTTGGCAGGCGCGAACCGCTCGCATACGTCCCTTCGAGGATGGCCCGCATGAGTCTGCCGGAGAGTTCCCGCGCCAGCGTGATCGGCTCTGCTTCGCGACTCCTCTGCCCGTTGCGCAATTGCTTGCGTGGCACGCCTTACTCCTTTGCTTTCGCCGTTGCGCCGCACGTGTTCACGGCTCCTCGCTCGATTATCACGCCGGTGCATCCCGAAGTCAATGCGCTTTTCACCGCCGACGCAAGCGCTCATTGGCCTCGCGCAGCAGTTCGAGTAGATATGCGCGCTTGTTCGTCGGCGTGATGTTGATCGAGTCCTCCTGATCGGGGAGATCGTAATTCCATATCGCCGCCAAGGGCACCCGGTTAGACTCGAAGGCCGCGATCATTTCCTCGACCTCGGCGCGCATCTTGGCGGGATCGGGATTCTTTGGATCATCCGCCGCACCGAACTCGCCCACAAACAGCGCCTTGCCCGCAGCGGTTGCCGCCTGCATGCATTCGCGCATGATATCCGCGTATGGGACTTGGTCGCGTCCGAACCGTTTCTCCTTGTCGAACACGTAGAGGTGTACCGACACGAGGTCGACCGGAGCCGGGTTGATGTCGATCAGGTTCTTCCGAAATTCCTCGACCGAATCCCGGTCCCATGACAGGCTCCGCCGCAAGTGCTCCGCAGAGGCTCTTGGCAGGCTGTGACCACTGGTAACGGGCCGCCACGTGTCGATGGTGCGGATGACGCTCGCGAATTCACGGCACGCGGTCGCGATCATGTCGTGCGTCACGTCGTCCGCCGCGCTACGCGTCGCCGCCGTGCCCAGTTCGACGTAGACCCACGGACGGTGTTCCGCCGCGTTGGGCAGGTCGGCGTCGAGGCTGTATTCGTTGCCCAGTTCCCACGCCCACACCGCGCGCGAGCGCAGATACCGCGAGACAACCTGTTTGACATACTCGCGCATGAATGCGATCGTCTTGCTGTCCGGATTGCCCCACGCGTTCCTCGGTTCGCCCACCAAATCCGGTATGCACGGACTATACCAGCACAAACTCGGTATTAGACCAATCCCCGCGCGCTCGGCGTCGTGTACGAACAAATCGAGCCGTCGAAAATACTCGGCTGGATTGTCGCGATACAGCGCCCAATCCTTCGGCCAGAATCCCCCGCACATGAAACGAATGAACGGGATCTTGCGCTTCGCCAACTCCTTGAAACCGTCGCGATAGCTAAAGTCGTCCGGATCGAGCATCATCCGGCTGAACGCGCTGAAAAAGTTGATCCCGATCGCCCGGTACGGTTTCCCTGCTTTGAGAACCACCCCGCCCGGTCCGATTGTCAACCCCGGTTTCGTCGGAGCATCATCGCTGAGCGCCGCCAATCCCGCCAACACAATTGCGGTCCCATGCAACCAAATCATAGTACGTTCCTCCTTCGTGCGAAAGTATAGCAGGGTACTTGCCTTTTTTCGCGTTACCATGCCCACCCACTTGAAATGCCGGCGAAGCATCTACACGGTTCTTGTTGCGAGAAATGCGTGTTGGATATTGTTTGCGATGACGGCGGGATTGAACCGAAGGGGATTCGTGTGGATACTCTGATGAGGCAACGGATCCGATTCCCGAGGAAAAGGGCTTTCATGAACAATAAGTATGACGCGACGGTCTTGGTGACGGGGTGTGGCGGAGGTGTTGGCCAAAGCCTCGTCAAGTGCTTCCAGGGAACGCGATACCGGGTCGTTGGAGTCGACGGCGAAGTCATGGCGGCGGGTCTGTATGCCGTACCGAAGGCGTATATTGTTCCGTATGCGGACCGCGCGGATTACGTTCCGAGACTTCTCGAAATCTGCCGGATCGAGAACCCTGAACTGCTCTTCCCCGGACTGGATGCGGAACTGTCCGTACTGGCGCATGCGTCTGAGCAGTTCCGGCAGGCAGGTGTGCTCCCGGTGGTCAGTTCGCCTGAAGTGATCGACATCTGCGACGACAAATTGCTCACGGCGCAATTTCTCAAGCAACACGCTTTTGCCGCGCCGGAAACGAGACCCGTGACTCGCGACATCGCAGCCATTATGCCTCTTCCTCTGGTACTGAAGCCGCGCAAGGGAGGCGCGCGGTCCCGCCGCGTGTTCACGGTGTCCGAGAAGGGCGAATTGGAGCGCTTGTTATCCATGATCGATATGGAAAACTACGTGGCACAGGAATGTGTCGACGGCGACGAGTACACTTGCGGCGCCCTGATGCTCGAGGGCATTTGCCATGGCGTTATCATTATGCGGCGCATCCTTCGCGACGGCGATACCTATAAAGCCTTTGTCGTGCGCGATGCGAAGATCGAGGACCATGTCCGTGCGGTGGCAGAGGCGCTTGCGCCGTTCGGTCCGTGCAACTTCCAACTCCGGGTTCGAGACGGGATCCCCTTCATCTTCGAGATCAACGCCCGATGCTCGGGCACAACGTACGCCCGGGCATTGGCTGGTTTCAACGAGCCGCTCATGACCGCGAACTGCCTGCTCAAGAAAGAAAAACCGTCGCACTCGATCCAAGAGATTTCGGTGCTTCGGTATTGGAAGGAACTGGTCGTCGGCAACGAAGAGATCGCCGCGTTGCAGGAACGCGGAACGCAAGAAGGCGGAGGACGGCTCCTGTGACCGCAGAACTGTCCCTGGCCGCGCAACGCGTACTGGTGGTCGGCGCCGGCGGGTTTCTTGGGCGGCATCTCGTACCGGTGCTTGCCGCCGCTGGACACCAAGTGACTGCCTTGGGTATCCGCGAGATGGATTTCTACTCGGGGCTTCCGGGCGTTTGCGTGGTTGTTGCTACAGAGGATGGGCCGACGCTCGAGCGTGCCGTGGCGGCGAGCGATGCCATCTGTCATCTGGCAGCGTTTATTCCCCCGGACATGGAGACGCCCTCTTTGGCCGAAGCCTGTTTCAGAACGAACGCGCTCTTTACGTTGCGCCTGGCGCAACTGGCCGTCGAACACCGCATCCCGCGTTTTCTGTACTGTTCATCGGGGCAAATATACCAGTATTCGGAGAACCCGGTCGCCGAGGATGCTCCCGTGTATCCCGCCGCACGGGGAACCTACTATCTTGCCAGCAAGCTTATGGGCGAGCTTTACGTCGAGCACCTGAGAATCACCGCCGGGCTTCCCGCGATCACGTTCAGACTCGGCAACCTCTACGGTCCACACGCCTCCGAGCGCTCCGTGGTGGCTAAGTTCATGAAAGCGGCCGCGGAAGGGCGTCCACTCGAAGTGTGGGACTCCGGTGTGCCGCAATACGATCTGGTGTACGCTCGCGACATTGCCGCGCTCATCGTGGCGGCTCTTGGTTGCGGTGAACCGGGGATATACAATGCAGGCTCCGGCCAGGCATGCTCGATCATGGAACTCGCGCAGGCCGTCGCCGAGACTTTCGATGATCGAAAGCCCGAGATCGTCGTCAAACGTTCCACGGGGACCATGCCGCCCAGTTTCTGCGCGCTCGACATTGCCAAAGCGGCCGCAACATGGCAGTTTGCGCCCACGCCGTTGCGCGCAGCCCTGCGGCTCTATCGCCTAGAAGTTAGAAGTTAGGAGTTAGGAGCCATTCTAACTCCTAACTCCTAACTCCTAACTCCTAACTCCTATTGTATTGGCGGCTCTGGAGGC
>CAIYET010000141.1 GCA_903925285.1 Candidatus Hydrogenedentota bacterium
AGAATCCCGGCTCCTTCGTATTCGGTTTCGGGTTTCAGGATCAACTCCGGCGGTCCAGCTTTCCATTTCATCCAATCGGACGTCAGTTCGATGGAGGAGCGCAGAACACGTTCGGGCATATCGCCGATGTTTGTAAAGTAGACATTCAGCTTGTCGCCCACCAAGTCTAGCGCCACGTGGCGGATTCCCGGACCGTTCTCTCCTTCGGTGCGTTCTTTGACGCCAGGGAACGGGTCAGGGCCTTCTTCAAACGGTGTGATGCCATCCTTCGAACGGTACAGCCAGCCGCGCTTGGCCATGGCATACCAATATCCTCCAAAACGAAAGACACGGAAGTAGAACGGTCCCAGCCGCTCCTCGCTCGAGGTGAATCTAATCCCATCAGGCGAACACGCCAGGTAACTTGTCTGACTGCCGGTAGTCTTCGACGGGCAGTGAAAGTACATCCGCAATTCCTTGCGCTCACTGTCCGCGTGCACATCAGGCGAGGCAATGTGCCCTTTGCCGTCGGGCGCCTGCTCGAGTCGAAGTGTGCCGGGCTCGTATACCCGCCATGGCCCCGCCAGGTTATCAGCATAGGCCAGACGAATATACTTCCCCTTATGGTCGGCAAAATACAGGTAGTACTTGCCAAGCGGTTTGGCAATCCATTCGGGAACCCGGATCAACGACGGGCCGTTGATGTTCTTCCCGTCGCCGTTGGGCAGCATGTCCGCGCGGATGATAGGGTTTGTCGTGAATCGTATCACGCGCAGGCCTGCGGCCTGTTGGGCAATAGCCGGCGATGTATTCAGGCTGGCAAAAGACAAGCCCGCCAACCCAAAAGTTCCGCGAGAAACACTCACAAGAAATCGTCGCCTACTGAAGGGCTTCATGGGATGCTACTCCTTTGAAGTCTCTGTGGAAATGCTGACGCCGCAATTCTTGGCCCACTGTTCCCAAGCCCGGTTCAATTCCGCGGCCTTTTCGGGTTGTGCCTTCGCCAAGTTGTTGAGCTCGGTTCGATCCGCTTCAAGATCGTAGAGTTCCCATTGGCCTCTCGTAGTCGCCACGAGTTTCCATCGTCCCTCGCGGACGGCACGATTGCCTTCGTGTTCCCAATACAGTCGTTCGTGATGCTCGCGTGTCTGGCCGTCGAGAATCGGGACGAGACTCTTGCCAGGCGTAGGTGTGATTGTGTTGCCCTCGAACGATTCCGGGTATTTCACGCCCGCAAGCTCGATGCATGTGGGCATGATATCCGTTATGTGGGCGACTTGATGCACAAGCGCGCCCTTTTCGTGAATTCGGGTTGGCCAACGCGCGATTAGGGGCGTTGCAACGCCGCCCTCGTGGCACCAGTGCTTGAATAGACGGAACGGCGTGTTGCTGGCGTTCGCCCAGTTCCGTTCATAGGCGACATACGAACCGCGTTCACCCGGCAACGCGCCCGGCTTGCTCAACTTCTCCTTGCGGATGCGTTCATGACAGCCTCCGTTGTCCGACATGAAAAGCACAAGCGTGTTATCCTCCGCGCCCATTTTCCGGAGCGTTTCCAGCACGCGGCCGATGCCGTAATCCATTCGGCTGATCATGGCCGCATACACCGCCATTCGCAGGTCCCAGTCGTCTTTGTTGTTAACGCGGTCCCAGGGCGGGACCTCGTCGTCGCGCGGCGACAACGGCCACTTGGGATTGATGATGCCCAGTTCCAGCAGACGCATGTAGCGCTGTTCGCGGAGCGTGTCCCAGCCGATCTTGTACTTACCTTTATAGCGCGCGATGTCCTCGGGCAAGGCGTGCAGGGGCCAGTGCGGGGCCGTGTACGCGAGATAGAGCAGGAACGGCTTGCTTCGGTCGTGTTCCTCGAGAAAGCGAACCGCGTTGTCCGTGAACGCGTCGGTCATGTAGAAGTGGTCGCCTTCCGGAACATACGGGTCGTCATCGAGCGCCATAACGCGCGGCGGGAATTCTTCCTTGAGGATCTCAAAGTAACTGCTGGCGCCGCTGATCAGGCCGAAATAGCGGTCGAAACCGCGTTTGCGCGGCCAATGCTCGGGCGACTCCCCCACGTGCCATTTGCCGGACATGTATGTACGGTAGCCGGCCATCCGCAACATCTCGGCAATCGTGACACATTGCCGGTTGAGAAATCCTTGGTAGGGTCCGTTGGGTCTGGGCTTCTTGAGCGTACTCACCATGTCGCCCATACCCGCCTGGTGCGGATAGAGTCCCGTGAGTAGCGCGGCCCGCGAAGGACAGCACCGGGCGGCACAATAAGCCTGCGTAAACCGGACGCCCTGTTGTGCAAGGCCATCGAGATTGGGTGTGCCTATTTCCGACCCGTAGCACCCGAGGTCGGAAAAGCCCATATCATCCGCGAGGATGATGACGATATTGGGCGGTCTTCTTGCGGGTTCCGCGAATGCTCGGCCCCGCGTTGCCATTGATGCCGCCGCCACAGTTCCAGCGACTCCGCGCATGAATTCTCGCCGGTTCACAGCATCCTCCTCTTCGGGCAACGACTATATCACAGGCTTGCGGAACAATTGAACGGATCGAGGGTTAGAAGTAGAGTTGTCAAGAACCCGGCTAGAGGAGGAACTGCGAATGAAGCCTATACCAAAGACACTCAATCGACGGGATTTCCTGTTCGTTTCAGGTATGGCCGCGTTGGTCTCAAGCGAAGGCCTTGCCGCGGGAAAACAACAGGCGTCCACTGGAGCCGCGAGACCCAACATCCTCGTCATCATGACGGATCAGCAGTTCGCCGGGGCAATGAGCTGCGCGGGAAACGCGGATCTCAAGACGCCCGCGATGGATCGTTTGGCCGTGAACGGCGTGCGGTTCGACAATGCCTATTGCGCGAATCCGTTGTGCGTGCCCTCGCGTACGGTGATGATGACGGGCAAGATGCCGCACGAGACGGGAATCACCAAGAATCTCGATGCACAATGCACCACGTTTCACACGCCGATGCTGGGACGCTTCTTCGCCGATGCCGGATACGATTGCGGCTATGCTGGCAAATGGCATCTGCCGCTCAAACAATCGCAGACGGATATCCACGGGTTCGGCTGGTTTCCTCCAGAAACTGAGAAATGCCCCGACGCGAAGATTCCCGCGGCAGTAACCGAATTCATGAGCCAGAAACGGAAGAGCCCGTTCTTGATGGTGGCATCATTCATCAATCCGCACGACATCTGCCAATGGGCGCGCGGCGATAGGCTGCCTCACGGACCTATTCCCGACCCGCCCGCGCCGGAAAAATGTCCGGCCTTGCCTGACAATTTCGCCATCCCGGAAAACGAGCCCGACGTCATCCGCAAGGTCCAGCATGCTTCGATGTCCGTCTATCCTTCGGTCGACTGGACGCCGGAAAAATGGCGGCAATACCGCTGGGCCTACTATCGCCTGATCGAGAAGGTGGATGCGCAGATTGGCGAGGTCCTTGAAGCACTCCGCAACGCCGGCGTCGAAGACAACACCCTCGTCGTATTCACGGCCGATCATGGGGACGGAACGGCCGCCCACCACTGGAACCAGAAACAGGTCCTCTATGAAGAACCCACCCGGGTGCCTTTCATCGTGAGCGGCAAGAAGTTTACGAAGGCCGGCCAGATCGACCGCACACACCTCGTTTCGACCGGACTCGACCTAATTCCCACCGTGTGCGACTACGCCGGAGTTCCCGTGCCGGACGGTTTGCGAGGCCGCAGCGTCCGGCCACTCGCCGAAGGCAATCCGCCGGCGCAGTGGAGAGACTTCGTTGTCAGCGAAACGGAGTTCGAATACGAAAAGACCGCGACGGGCATCCGGGGCCGCATGCTGCGAACACCGCAATACAAATACATCGTCTATTCCGAGGGAACCCTGCGCGAACAGCTCTTCGATTTGCAGGCCGACCCCGGCGAGATGAATAACCTGGCCGTCGATGCCGGCAAGAAGGCTGTCTTGGAAGAGTGCCGTGCGCGGTTCGCCCAATGGTGTAACGATACCGGCGACACGTTTGGAGCAGACACGAAGTGACGCTGCGAGATCACGAAGGAAGTCCCGGTTTTCCGGTTACTCTGTCCTTTCCAGATCAAGGGGCGGAAAACACAAGAAAGGGTGCTCTATGAACGCGCTCAGAAAAACAGTCCGTCTTGCCGCTCCAACGTTGTTGTGTTCACTGCTCCTGTGCGGTATTTCCTCTGCAGGCATGGTGGATTACTTCACGGACAACGGATTCGCCAATCCGCTTGCCGTGATGCAGCATCCGTGCGCCGAGTATTACAACGGGAAGACCTACATCGCGTATCAGGGCCCGCATGAGGACCCCTATGCCTGCGCCTATGATCACGCGGCCAAGCAATGGTCTGGGCCGGTGAAGGCCGGCGAGAACCCGATGGGCAAGACGCCCGACCCCGTGGATCCAAAAGTCCCCGACAATCATGGGCGGCCCGCGATGATTGTGGACGGGAAGGGTTATGTTCATCTGGTCTTCGGTGGCCATGGGGGTGAGTTCAGATTGGGCCTGAACGCGCTGGGCACACCCGGGAAGGGCAAGCAGACGCACGTAGTCTCGAAGAACCCCCAGGACATCTCGTTGTGGGAGGTACTGAACAATGTTGATCCCTTCGGCACGTATAGCCAGTTCGTAAAGATGGACGACGGCAACATTTATCTCTTTTACCGCCACGGCTCGCATCGGAGCGACTGGGTATACCAGAAGTCCACCGATAACTGCCGGACGTTTGCGCCGCCGGTATCCATCCTGAAACACAAGGTTCAGGAAAGCGACCCCAATGTGCATGACGCCTGGTATGCGTGGTTTGAAAAGGGGAAGGGCGATACGATCTCCGCGTCCTACGTGTACCATCCGTGCAAGGTCAAAGGGCACACCAAGGAGCGATACAACGGCTACTTCATGAAGATGAACTGTGCGGACGAATCGTGGGAAAACGCGAGCGAGGATGTCTTGGCGCTGCCCGTCACGAAAGAGTACGCGGACAAAAACACGCTGGTGTGCAACACCGGAAGCGAGCGGTCTAATCATGGAACGTGCCGCGTAGATGACGAGGGCCACCCGCACCTTTTCTTCAGGCAGGGAAAGGGACAGGTGCGGTACTACCGTTGGCTGGGCAACGCATGGCAGCCGCCCGTTGCGGTCCCGGGAGGAGACGGAGACATGATTGTCGAGTCCCCACAAGTGGTCCGGATGTTGCTCTCGGGCGGGAACGAGGTATGTTGGTGGAAAACAACGGACGGCGGCCTGACCTGGGGAAAGGAATCCTGCCTCATATCTTCGCCAGGTTCCGGTTATGTCGCCAGCGCTCTGGTTCGCAACGCAAATCCGGATGGCCGGATGGCCGTTAGCGAACATAATGGTGCGCAGAATCATTTGTACAGGAAGCTGTTCCTGTTGGGGGACAGCGGCCCCGTTAGAAGACCTGAAGAAGGGGCAAGCAACTTGGGAGACCGGTTGAAGAACCTGGAGGCGGTCCAGCCCGCCCCGAAACCCGACAAGGCCGGCAAGAAACATCGCAACAAATCCGAAGAAGGCGATGGCGATGAATGACCATGTCATTTCACGCGATAGATTGGGAGACATACAAGCCATGAAGCGTAGCGCGGGATTCTTCTTACTGACAGCCTGGGCAGTCATGGCCGGCTGGTCGTTCCATGCAACAGCGCAACAAAACGACTCGGTCGTCAAATTCAAGGAACCTCTAGGGCCTCAGGGCGCCATCAGTTTTCGAATTGAAACGGACCAAGAGTACCGAAATGGGCCGAAAGCTAAACCCGTTACCGTTGAGATTCTCGATATACCGGAGATTGCGAAGGTCCGCTTCTCTCAATCCTCAACCGTCTGCGAGTTGCAGTGGCTCTGGGCCGGGGGCGTGAAGGCCGACAACCTTATGGTTGAAGTGCCGGGGCTCCCCGGACCGGAAGAGTACTTCATTCAGTACACGTGGGACGCCGCGGCGGGGCGGTTTACCGGCTATGTAAACGGGACCGCACTGCGCCTGCCCGAAACGCAACTGCCGACGTGGAATGTTCCGAAAGGCACTGAAGTCCGCTGGGCGGTGGGGCCTTTCAAGGCAACGCTGGTCTCGACCGAGCCGCGGTATTTGGATGAGGCCCAGGCCAGGGCTCAGGTCCCTGAAGCCATGCGGGGAAAACACGCTGAACTATTCGGCGTCCGGGAGAAAACTCTCCTACCCATGGACGTTGCGTCCCGCCAAGGCAAACTGCTGTACGAGTCCGCACTGGACGCGCCGGGCAGCATTGAAGGCTGGGTAATGGAAGGCCCGGGAGTGACGACGTTCAAAGATGGGTGGATGAAAATGGCTTCCGAGGAAACCAACAGCGCCGCCAAGGGTGGCCACATCGTCCACTGGTGCCCCCGTGATTTTCCCGAGTCGTTTGTAGCGGAATGGGAGATGCGGATCACATCGCGATCCGGTCTTTGCATCGTCTTCTTCGCGGCGCGCGGACTGAACGGAGAAGATATCTTCGACCCAAGCCTGCCGGAGCGTAGCGGCATCTTCAGGCAGTATAATCAGGGCGCCATTTCTTGCTACCACATCTCGTACTACGCCAACACGCCGTCCAGCCCCGGCCGCATCACATCCAACATGCGGAAGAACAGCGGGTTCTATCTTGTAGCGAACGGCCCGCCGGGAATCGAGCCCGGTTCGGACGCCATACACGCCGTGCGCCTGATCAGAGATGCCGCACACAACCAGTTACAGGTGGACGGCAAGGCCGTCATCGATTTCATGGACGACGGACAGCGCTACGGCCCCGTGCTCGGTGGCGGCAAGATCGGCCTGCGGCAGATGCAGTGGACCAGCGCCCTGTATCGAAATCTGCGCGTGTATGAACTCCGCGCCAAAGGAGCGGCAAGTTAGGCTGAGGGTAGCGGGGGGCGGATTCGAACCGACGTCGCTACGCCGGGGGCGGCAGTGCACCCGGAAGCCAAGAAGGCTTCACATAATGCCGCTCTGTTCGATGGAACTGGAACCTGAGAGTTCGCTGGTGCGCAACCTGGTTAGTTCGGCGGGGTACAAACGAGGACACGTGCGGAGTGCGGGGCTTGGTTTTTGAGTTTGATGACGTTCTTCTCGATTCCGAGGTCTTTGCCGGTCCAAAAGTCCCGGAGGCGGCATCGTTCAGGGAGGGGAATATCGATGGTCCGTGGGACTGGAGTCCAGTTGAAGACGCAGACGATCTTGCGGTCGGAGAGGTCTATTCTTCCGATGGTGAAGGTGCTGTCGTCGAATTTGGCGGCCACGCCAGTGGGAGGGAGGAGCTTGCGCAGGATTTCGAGGCGTTCAGGCTTGAGGGTGGGGAGGTTGTCGCCGGATAACAGCATGCCGCCGGAAGCCAGTGCCACGGTGGCGTGGAACAGGAACTCGTCGTCCGAGGCTTTGTTGCCCGAGAGCAGAACGCAGTCGGGGTCGTTCCACCACAGGACGCCGTTCTGCCAGTTTCGGCTGAAGGTTTC
>CAIYET010000142.1 GCA_903925285.1 Candidatus Hydrogenedentota bacterium
GGCGTGGCGATTGCCATTGTCGCCTTTTTGTTAATCCATCGGATCGAGGGCGAGTACTTCGATTCGGACGGCGTCCGTATTCACTACAAGGTCGAGGGTAAAGGCGAACCGGTGATCCTGGTTCACGGTGTTGCGGCCAATGCGGATCTGAATTGGCGGTATCCGGGCGTGATCCGTTTTCTGGCCAAAGAGTTCAAGGTCATCACGTTCGACATGCGCGGCCACGGCCTTAGCGACAAGCCGACCGACCCGAAACAATACGGCACTTCAATGGTCGAGGACATTGTGCGGTTGATGGACCATCTGCATATCCAAAAGGCGCATGTTGCCGGGTACTCGCTGGGCGGATTCATTTTGCTGAAGTTGCTTACCGTCCATCCCGACCGCGTCGCAAGTGCCGCGATATGCGCGGCGGGCTGGAAGAATGCCGAAGACGCGTCGCCCTTGCCCAGTCCCTTTGCGCCCCCGCCGCAGGCCGAAAACCGCAAGTGGCTTCAGGCGTCTTTGTCCGAACCCATGGCCTCGGCTCCCAAGTCGCTGTTTCGTACGGTACACAGTTGGATCGGCGACCGCGTGATGGATAAGACTGCGAAGAAGGCATTGAAGGAGAAGTACGCAGACTTCATAGTGACAAAAGAGGAGTTGAAGGCGATCCGCGTTCCCACGGCATGTCTGATCGGAACGAAGGATGGTTTTCTGCAACTGGCGCGCGATCTGCGAACCAATATGCCGGGCATCGAGTTTTGTCAAATCGTCGGCGCAGGCCATCTCTCGACGCCTTTCCGGGACGTGTTCAAAGCGGATCTGCGAGATTTCTTCATGCGGCACAAGGGCGAGTAATTGTAGATTGTAGATTGTAGATTGCGGATTGCAGAGCGCCATGCATCTCGAATCCTTCCATTTGCACAATCCGCAATCGACAATCTACAATCCGCAATCGAGGATGTTTGTCATGCGCGATTTCGATCACGATTACGTCGAGGAAGCCATCGGGAGGCTCAAGTCTCTGAAACCTGACGCGCGTCCGTCGTGGGGCCGAATGACGCCCGACCAGATGATCGAGCATTTGGCGAATTCGGTGCGATACTCGATGGGGCGTTTGGGCGACGTGCCCGACAAGAGCAACTGGTTCTTCCGGCACATCGCCTGCCCGCTTCTGATGCGCGGCATCATTCGGATTCCGCGGAACCTACGCGGGGCCGACTTTCCCAAACGCCCGCACAAAGACGACCTTGAAACGCTTCATGCCGTCTTGGAGGAGTACCTTGCCTTGGTTCAGGCCGGCGAACTCGATCCGAAACCGCACCCTGGATTCGGCAACATCGGCGTGGACGGCTGGGCCACAATGCATTACCTGCACTTCGAGCACCACCTGCGGCAATTTAGGCTTCAGACTTCAGACTTCAGGATAAAGAGCCTAAAACCTGAAGCCTGAAGCCTGCCCCGTTGCCTCAAGTAAAAATCTACTCCAAATGAGTTATCTTGCCCTCGGCGGCCACATTACCTATACTGATGGGCAATGATGGGATTACGTCTTTACCAAAGGAAGGCAAGGGCCTTTGCCCTGTTCGTGTGCGGGCTGCTGTGCGCGTGCTGTATCGCCACGTGCGCGAGGGCGGAGGGTCCGAAGGCCTCTTTGCCGGACGCGACGCCGAGCGACCGCTTCGCCGGGGGGCGCAATCCGGGCAACCTCGAACGCCGCGAAGGCGCGGCCAAACGCCGACAGAAGACGAATCTCAAGCAATTTCGGAATGGAGACGGTTCGGTTGTCTTGACCAACATCCCCACCAAGTACAGCCGCAGGAAAGGCTTCGTCGAGGTCTCGCTGCATTACAACCCGGTTGTCGTCGCGCCCAAATACCGCAAGCTGCACTCGGCAACGGAATACTCGTCCGGCTCGATCGGCGACTTGGTCCGCCAGTACGCCAAGATGTACGCGATCGATGAGAACCTCGTATTCGCGGTGATTAGGGCCGAGAGCAATTTCGATCCGTACGCGGTATCGCCGGCGGGCGCGCGCGGACTGATGCAGTTGATGCCCGAAACCGCCGCCGAAATGGGTGTGAACGACATCTTCGACCCGGCCCAGAACATCGCGGGCGGCACGCAGTACCTCGCCAAGATGCTCAACCTGTTCGGCAACGACGTCGAGTTGGCGCTCGCCGCGTACAATGCCGGGCCCAACGCCGTCAAGGACCACGGTGGCATACCGCCCTATGCCGAGACGCAACAATACGTCCGCAACGTCTGCCAAAGCGCCGGCCACATCCGCAAACACGGCTACACGCCTGTGTACCACGTCGCGTCGGCCAAACCCAAAG
Source organism: Candidatus Hydrogenedentota bacterium (assembly GCA_903925285.1). Classification (GTDB taxonomy): domain Bacteria; phylum Hydrogenedentota; class Hydrogenedentia; order Hydrogenedentales; family SLHB01; genus DSVR01. Next base: position 2,322 of record CAIYET010000142.1, read on the forward strand.
CCGACAAACTCCCCGCACCGAAGAAGGCCTGCTACATGGTCTATTTCCGCAGCGGATACACACAGCCCGTCGATAAGGTCAGCGACGAAGACCCCTATTACTTCCTCCAGTACAACAAGCAGACTTTCCTCATCCGCAAGGAAAATGTCGAAAAAATTCTCGCGCCCGACCAGACGATTATGAGCAAAGTCCCGTAGGCGTGGGGGTGGCCGGATGGGGTGGACAAAGTAAAGGGTAGAGAACTTTCCCAGTTACGGTGCGGGGGTGCCCGCATCGTAGACACGCTGGCCGTTGCGGATGGCGTCTCGATTTCGAGCTTCGATGGTCTTACGCGCGGCGTATCGTTCGTCCCGCTTCAGGTCTACCGGGCAGGCCTGGAATCCGTCCATGTCCGCACATGGGCGTTCGGAAAGCATCTTTTTCCCCGATTCGATAATGCCCAGCGCTTCCTGGTAACGCGGGGCGTCATTGCGGATCGGGGACAGGCATGGGCTGAGGTCCGGGCGCTCGAAACAGACCTGCGGACCGGGCGCTTGATCGAACTGCATGATCGGGGCATACGGCATGCCGGTCAATTCGACGAGACGTTTCAACTGCGCGTCGTTCAGCGGAGAGCGTCCCGCCCAGTTCTTCGGGTATGCGCTTGCGTACTCGGGATAATACGGCGCGTTGATGTCGATCCAAGTCACGATGCGGTCGAAACTTTCCTTGTCGATTTCCCGGTTATTCTTGCGGATGAACTCGACCAGTGGGCTGGCGTGCGAACCCCACGAATACGCGGGCTGGGTCTGTGCAGGCCCAGCGCCGATCGCTTTGATGTACTTCTTGCGCCACAGTTCGTTGTACGACGTGTTGAACACGAGGTCGCGGTCGCCAGCCAGGTTCAGTTTTGCGCCGGCCGACGTGCCGTAATCGTGGCATCGCACGCAAAACTTGTCGAACACGGGCTGTACTTCGCGTATGTAGCTGAACATGCGCGGCTCGCCGTGCCAACCATCGAGCGCACTCGGCGGACGCTTCAACGCGAGCGGCATGTATCCCGAAGCGAGCGGCGGGGCGCTGAGTCGGCTATCGTGGCAACCGATACACGCTTGGCGTTCGCCCGACTGGATGATCGTCCCGCTGCGCATGGATTGAATCATCATGCCGTCCGCATCGAGCAACTGGAAATACACCCACGTATCCGCAGGGAGCGTGAAGTATGCCGAACCGTCCTCTTCGACGGGTACGGTACCGAGGATGCGTTTGTTGTTGAAATCGTGCCAACTCATGGCGGGGGCTTCCTGGCCTTGGCCGCCCCACGCCGGGTCCGTCCAGAACCGCTTTTCCGGCGATTCGATCACGCGGAGGTATTTCGCATCGCCGCGCTTGACGCCTTTCATGTGCGTGCCCTGATAGACATCCGCGACGTAGAACGTTCCTTGCTTGTTCTCGTAATCGCGCCGCGTCGCGAGGACCGGCGGACGTTCGTGCGGGGCCAGCGGCATCGGGTCGAAGCAGCCGGGGGCTTCCGCATGGACGAGGGTTTCGTTGTCGAAGACGTCGACGAGATAGATGCCCATCGTCTCGTCCTTACCCGTCATCCTCGAACAGAGAAAGTGCTTGTCGTCGAGCGGAAACGGGTCTTCGTATTTTGGCATCACGGATTTGAACGTATCGAAGTTGAACCGGTTCCAGTCGCCCTCGCCGACCAGGTCGATTGCGTCGCGGGGCCACGTCCGCACGACGGGCGCGCGCAGATCCATGCCGAGCCGTCGGTCGATAATCGCCAGCGCGCCCCATGGCCGGTCGTGGCACGAACCGAACACGCAGACGACCTGCTGCGTCCCAGGGATGCTTCGCGCGTCGAACACCGCGCCGGGCGATTGCGTGTTGTTGCCCCAGTAGAGCGCGTGCTCGGTGCCGTCGGGATGGACGGTCCACAACCCTTGCGCGTCGCCGAAATTGCGGTCGATATACTCCCACCGGTAATACAGGATCCGCCCGTCCGGCAACAGCGAGCCGTGGCCCTCGAACAACGTGCTCTTGCCGATCTGATAAATATTCGCGCCGTCCGCTTCCATACGAAAAAGGTTTGCCATGATATGCCGGTTGCACATGCAATACTTCGGCTCGCGCGTCGACGAAAACGCGATCCCGCCGTCTGGCAGATACAGCGGGTCGATATCCGTCACGCCCTTGGCCGACGTGAGTTGCCGCAGGCCAGTCCCGTCGGCGCCGACCTCGTAAATATGGAAATCGTCGTCGTCGTCGTGCCGCATCGAAAAGACGATACTACGTCCGTCGAACGAGACTTCCGGGTCGCGCACGATCCCGCGCGGACAGTCCACCAACGTCCGCACCGCGCCCGACGCCGGCTCGAGAACCTTCAGCGCCGAGCCGCCACGGAAACTCGCCTCGTTGATTTCCCCCTTCTGAAACATTGTCTCCGTGTTGTGATGGTCAGCCAGGTACTGTGGACGCGCGACGAACAAGATCGGCTGACCGCTCACGAGCGGGTTGTCGATCGGCGTCGCATTCTGGGCACACGCTGAGACACACAGCACCCCGGCAAGAACCATCCAGCACGATATCGATACTCGATTCAACACAAAATCCCTTTCCCAACTTAGACTTTAGGCTTTAGGCTTTAGGATTTAGGCTGTAGGCACAGCCTACAGCCTAAAGCCTAAAGCCTAAAGTCTAAGTTGGGAAAGGGATTTTGTGTTGAATCGAGTATCGATATCGTGCTGGATGGTTCTTGCCGGGGTGCTGTGTGTCTCAGCGTGTGCCCAGAATGCGACGCCGATCGACAAC
>CAIYET010000143.1 GCA_903925285.1 Candidatus Hydrogenedentota bacterium
TTCAACCCTGACGAGGCACTCGCACCCTGGCTAAAGAAGCGGTTCTTCCCCGACGACCCAAAGGACAAGGACGCCCGCGCCTACGCGCACGGGTCGACCATCGAGGACAACCCCATCGACGCGATGCGCCTCGAGTACCTGGCCGCGCTTGATGCCATCCCAGACGAGACGGCGAAACTCATCTATCGTTTCGGTATCTGGGCCACGCCCAAGGGACAGATATACAAGTGGCGGACCGACAAGGCGCTCCCTCCCAACTGCGACGAGATCATCTACGGCCTCGACTTCGGCTACTCAGTCAACCCTTCGGCGCTCGTGCGCATCCATCGCAAGGCGGACGAACTCTACGTCGAGGAACTGGTCTACGAGAACAAACTCACGAATCAGGACCTCGGGATGAAGATGCAGAACCTCAACATCGCGCCACTTGATTATGTCTATGCGGACAGCGCAGAGCCGAAAAGCATCGACGAGATCAACAGCATGGGATTCAACGTCATCCCGGCTCCCAAGGGCGCGGACAGCGTGCGCGCGGGCATCGACTTCCTGCGTTCGCAGAAGATATTCGTCCTCGAAGGGTCGTCCAACATCATCAAGGAACTCTCGACCTACAAATGGAAAGAAGACAAGAACGGCGACCCGATACCCGAGCCGGTCAAGTTCAACGACCATTCGCTCGACGCGATCCGCTACGCCATATTTACGCACATCAAGGCGGCGTCGACATACGTCGGCATGACATTAAGAAGCGTGTATCCCGACTAGGGGGCAATGATGAGCATCTTCGATAGAAAGGCAAAGGCGCAGTTGCAGGAGATGGAGCGGAAGTACGATATGGAGCGGGTCGATCGCGCCCATGCCTCAGAACGTGCGAACAACCTTGAGGGCAAAGTCCAAGAGTTGCGCAAGGTCCAGGAACTTCTGCGCAAGGATATCCTCTCGCTCGATGAGGTCGAACACACCTACGTCGGGAACGACTACCGCGACTACGCTACGGGTGTCCTTGCCGTCTCCGAGAAGTACAGCGGCACGTCCGAATGGGGATGCCTCCAGACGGGCGCCGTTGTCGATCTACGAGCGGCGTTCATCCTGGGCGAAGGGCTGAAGGTCGTCCATCGCACAGAGACGAAGGAAGAGGCACAGGCGGAGTTGGATTGGGCCAACGATTTCCTTTCCTACAACGCACTCGATGCCGAGATGGCGCACGAGATCGTCAAGGAATCGGAGATCGAGGGCAAGATTGCGTTGCGCTTGTTCTGGGACGTTGACGAGGAAGACCCATACAAGGATTACCCCGGCATGGTGTCGGTGCGGTTCATCTCATGGCTCTCGAAGAAGTATTTCGTCGACGTCGACCCCAGCGACTACCTCTGGTACAAACGCCTGTACTGGCCGGCTACAACCGTGACCATAAACCTCATCTCGACGTTCCTGCCGGCAGGCGAAGTACTTGAGCCGGAGTTCGTCTACAAGAAGTTCGGCGGCAGACTCAACGATGCCAACGACGCGCAGCCGAAGGTGATGAAGTGCCTGACGCAGATTGACCGACTGGACAGGGCGTTGCGCGATCTGCGGGAGATCAACCACCTATTCGCCTCACCCACGCCGCATTTCAAGTGCGAGACGCCCCAACAGGCGGCGGCATTGCTCGCCCAAATCAAGGACATCAACTGGAAGATCGGGAAGGCGCTCGCATCGACCGCGGAGTTCTCGCTTGTGTCTGCCGAGGCGTCCGGCGTGACGAACATCATCGCGGAGATCGAACTAAACGTCAAGATGATCAGCGGCACGACGGGCATCCCTATTCACTACCTGGGACTGCTCGATCTGCTCAAGAACAGGGCCACGGGCGACAACACGCGGGAACTCGTCATGGCGGCGACCACGCGCGAGCGCGAGATATGGATCGGCGCATTCGAGGAATTGATCGAGAAGGCGATGATGTTCTACAACCTCAAGACCGGCGGCGCACAGAAGTCGACCAAACTCGACCCGTCGAAGATCGGCGTCGAGATACCGCTCATCTCGCAGGACCATTGGACGAATCTCCAGAACGTACTCATCCCGGCGGCGCTTGGCGGCATCATCAGCAAGGAGTTCGTCGCTGGGCAGATACCCGGCGTTGACGTGGAGAAGGAAGACGAGTTGCGGCAGGCGGCAGAGGACAAGGCGCTCGAACAGGCAAAACTCGACATGCAGAATTTCAAGACCCAAGTTGATATCAAGGCGAATGCGCAGGGGGCGGGTGCATGATCAGCACGGCGGCATCGGATGACCTCGGGTTGACTATCTCTGAGACACTCTGCCCCAAGTGCAATTCCGCCATGTTTGTGAAGCAATGCCCTTGCCCGTTCAAGCGCAAGGGTTGGGCGACGTGCGCGAAGTGCGTCAGTTGCGGCCATACGGTTGGCCTGGTCATGCGAGCGAGGTCAGCGAGGGCTGGAGGCGCGCCGCACCGCAGGGCCGGGTCGCCATTCAGGCATATCTGATAACAGGAGTTGACATGATTTTCTCAAGTACGACAAAGCCGAAGGTTGATGACGCACCTGTCGAATTGCGTCACATCCTAGCGGATCAGGTCAAACCCACGGTGTTCGACTTTGACAGGAACCGCTACAAAGAGATGAACCCGAAACGCAAACCGGGCGGACCGATCACGACATCGCATTTGGGCGACATCGCGGCGATGAAGAAACGGGCGGAGGTGGCGGCCATACCGGACGTCGCCCCGAAGAAGATTGTCGCATCCGCGCCGGTGACCGAGGTCATCAAGAAGAAAGGCGGTAGGCCGAGGAAGAAATGAAACTCTCGCATAACCGACTCCGCATGTCCTCCGGCAAGGTCAGGCACTTCAAGTCTGCCGGCGCGAGGTCGAGGTTCGAGAGAGTGGCCCAGGCATATAAGCACGGTTGGCGACCGACAGGAAAAGGAAAAAAGCGATGAGAATCCAAGCCAAGTTGCGGATGATGGCGTCGAACGAGATCGCCCAGATGATCCCGCCCGCACGTCTGCGCGAGATCAAACTCACCGACCCGCGCCCCGTGTTCAAGGCATTCGTCGTTGGCCACGAGGGCGAGGCGCGCGGGGTCATGCTCGGCGTAGGCAACATCGTCAAGCGTTGGTATCGGAACGCCATCGAGAAACTACACGAGAAGATATCCGCAGGACTCCAGCTCTTCCACGGACACACGACCGGGACGAATGAGGCTGCGGGGCGCACGGCCATCGGCGAGGTCGTCGGCAAGAAGGCGATGCAGATCGGGACGCGCCTGTCGTCGGTCGTCGCCTGCTACATCTACCCCGACTTCCGCCATCTTCCGCTCGACGTTGCCTCCATCGAGGCGGACGTTGACTTGGAGCAGGACTCGAAGAGTGGGTTGTTCGTTGCCGATGTCAGCCAGGTGACGGGTATCGCTCTAGGCAATTCAGCAATCGAGACGCCGGGGTTTGCGGGAGCGACGCTCCTTGGCCAACTCCAGGCATTTGCGAAAACCAAAAATATAGGAGACGATCTTATGGACATCACGATTGAGGACGTCAAGTCGTTCCTCAAGGCGGAAAAGGTACAGCCATCCGACGTATTCGGAGTGGACGTCATCACCAGCGACCCGGCAGTCAAGGGATATGTCGAGACCGAGACACGGCGGGCAGTTGCGGGGGAATACGCCCATCGCAAACGCACTGAAGAGGGTTTCGACAAGACCCGAGAAGAGTTCGAGACGCGGGCAAAGACGAGCGAGGCTCTGGTAGCCCAGTTGCGGCTCGATGCCGCGAAGGGTCAGGTTGGCGGGCTATTCGCGAAGCAGGCAGCCGAGCGGAAACTCACCGACCAACAGGCCAAGTTCGTACAGGCACGCTTGGCGCGGTTCTCGCCCAGCAAGGTCGAGGAAGTCGGGAAGGAGTTCAACTCCTACCTGGACGCCGAGATCGACGAGTACGGGCGACTCGCCAAGGACGTGTTCGGCATTGAGGAGAAGAAGGCGGATGGCGGGAACGGCAAGGCGACCGGCACGGAGCCGGGTGCGAAGCCGACCTCGCCCACGCTCAATCCCTACCTCGATCCAGCCAAGAACCCGTTTATCAAACTCGACTGAGGGCGGCGGAAAAGCCGCGTGTGCGGAAAATGAAAAAGTAATTATTCAACAAGGAGTAAACAATGCCTAATGCATTGAGAACCGCTACTCCGATGGCGGATTGGCGGACATTCAGATTTACGTCGAGCGGAAACAAGGATGGCATCAAAGATGCCAACGCCGCCGGCACATCCTACCTCTACCTGATCGAGGACACGGTCGGCGCCCTGCTCGAATCGGTGGACAGCGGCGAAGTGGGCGTCCTCTGCTATCATGCCGAGAAGATCCTCGTTCCCATGATCGTCGGTCAGCACTTCCACGTTGGTGAGCGCGTCTACTTCGACCAGACCACGCGTCGGGTCAAGCCTCACTATGACTCGGCCGACTTCTGGATCGGCATCGCCACCGAACCGGCCGGAACGTCCGACGAATTCGTCGAGATTGATCTCAATGGCAACCATGCCGAGATCGAGACCAACCTGCCCTGACGGAGTACACCATGAAAAGCAGAATCTTTAATCTCGACTGGGACAACTTCGACTACAACGACAAGGAACAGAACCGCCAGTTGGCCGGGGCCCTCAAGATGTACTGCGCCCTGCCCAATAGGTTCGTTCCTTCTGAGCTCTCCAAGGTCCAGGAATTCCTGACGGCTCACCAGAAGATCCAGGAGTTCACGCTCATGTCCGACGGCTGGGCCAACGAGAAGGCGATCACCATCGCCGAGAAGTTCCACCTCACGCCCGACTACGACAACGCCTACGAA
>CAIYET010000144.1 GCA_903925285.1 Candidatus Hydrogenedentota bacterium
AAACCCCAAACCCCAAACCCCAAACCCCAAATTCGGCAGTTGGTGCAGGCAGGCATTGCCTAGATGTGTTTACTCACGCCGATTCGGTGTCTGCGGCATTTTTGGGCGTGCGTGATTTGCGTTGTTTGGGTTCACGCTGCGTTAGCGATAGGAGCGTTGTCAGACGCTCATTCAACTCTTGTGCGCGGAGCGAGAGGTGTTCGATATCCGACAGCGATTCCGTCGGCTGTTCTTCAACTGAGCTTGCGCTGAACAACAGGTCCGAGAACTGCGCCTGCTGGCTCTTGGTACGGGCGGTCACGCCGATGATTTGCATGATCTTCTCGATGCTGTCCGCCATCTGTTCGAGCGTGCGCCCAGCCTCCAGAACCGCTTCCGCGTGCTCGTCAGTCGCGGGCTGCGTTTCGACCGGCGCTTCCACGCGTCGCGTTTCAGGATTCAGGCGCGCAAACGACTCCGCGCGCACCAAATCGACCACGAGCATGTCAGGCGAACATTGCTCCATCGCTGCCAGCCGCGCCACATCGACGGCCAGCGTCCTCGGCAACAAGCCCAGCAGGCTGGCCGTCCCGACCGCTACGGGCATGGCGACACGCGCCTGGCCACCAGGCGCCGGATATGCCGCCGCACCCATGCCAGACACGTTGACCGGCAACAAGTCCCCGCTCGGAGACAGCGCCACGACCTCGTAGCCCGCCTGGCTCCGTTGCACCGCCGCCATGTACAAGCGCAACGAACGCCGGATCAATTCCGAATACGTGTCCGCCGCGCCAGACTTGATCAACCGATGGATGCGCTCCTCATCGCCCCGCGTCACCCGGATCTCGATCGATTTGTCCGTCTTCGCGCGACGCCCCGGCGATTCGGCGTCGCCGCCCCGGTGCGGAACACGCGGCGCTATCGCATCGAGCGCGCCAATCATTTCGCCCGTCGCTGGGGCGCGGAACATGACGCGGAACCCGCTGTTGCGGCCAGCCCACGCCTGGTCCAGAAATCCAAGCGCCGCACGGATCACATCGCTCTTCGACGTATGCGATGTCGTCTTCAGGGCTTCTTCGAGACACTGATCGTCTTCCGCGAAAATGCGGAAACGTAACCGTTTGGATGGAGCGTCCGCCATACCACACCTCACGGGTTTGTTGAACGGCCCAATGCCGACAATCACCAAAACGCGTATGCCTATAATCCCATACGCAACCCCGCCCCGTCAACTGACTTTATCAGGACTGTTCATGCTATCATTCTACCGGCGACTGTATAACGAAACGAGTCGAGACCGGGAGGCTTGTTTGAGCCAGCCGTAGCAAGACCCGGCCATGCACGAACCGAGAGGAAACCACTGTGAAAGCCATTCGCGTCTTGTTTACAATCGTTGTGTTGGCCACGATGCCATTGTTGCTGACGGCCTGTCCAGACCGAACCGGGTCGCTTCAGGTAACGCTGGTTCCACAAACGGCTGTGAATGCGGGCGCGCAATGGTGCGCCGACTTATCGGGCGAGTGGCATGACAGCGGCTATACGATTGACGGCCTTTCCGTGGGATCGCACTGGGTCTCCTTCAAGGATGTCGCCGGATGGATCGCGCCCGGCACTCTGAAGACTTCCGTTGCTGCGAATGCTCGCCGTGAAATCACGATGGAGTACGAGGCTGCTAGCGAAGGCGAAGGTGAAGGCGAGGGCGAACTCGTGGAGGTTTCCGAGCCATGCGAACTGACAGGCGGCATCGCTCTGGACATTGTGCTCTCCGATGGTACTCGCCTGAATCTGCCTGCCACCGAAGCGACGGGGACGCTCACGCAAATCAGCCTAGGCCGTGCGGAATCGTCTCCCAATCTCGATGAGGTGGACTCGAAATCCGTTGGCGCCGCGCGTGTCGTTCAGTTCGATTCCTTCGATCCAACCGAGAAGGGCATCTCTGCCGCGCTAGTCACGCCACAGGTCACCTTCCCAGCCTCGATCATCGCCGGTCTCGACAAGAACTCCATCGCCGTTTACCGCGTAGCGGACCTGTTTATCGACGGGACGCCCTACCCCGGCCACGCAAGTAGTCTTCCAATCAATTTCGCCGCCAATGGAGACCTTGCCGTCACGGACTTCTACTTCCCTGATTCAATCATGTCCGACTTGGCCTTCAACGATGCACGCAAGTCCGGGCGACTGGCGTCTTCCGCGAAGGAAGCCATCTTGAAGACAAATACAATCCAATACATAGTCGGCACTTTCAAAGACAGTTACAACTGGTGTATCAAACCCGAACTCCTGCGTTTCTATCCTCAGGCCGACGGGCCGACCGGACCCGGACGCGTATCTTGGGCAGAACTCTCACCAGCCCGGCAGGCGGAGGAGGACGGCCGATCGGTGAACAACATCGTGATCCTGCTCCACGGCCATAACGAGGAAGAGAAACTGGGCTTCGAAAGGTCAACCGCTCCTTCGCCGTGGAACTACGCCTACAAACGGGACGTCTGGACCCAACTTTACAAGTTCGTGACTGATTATGGGTCCTCTTTCACCGACTGCACCGGCTTCTACGAATTCATCTATCCCACCTACTTGCCCATTTTCACGCCCTGTCCGGGCGTGGAACGGTTGGACGAAACCTTCGCCGAGAAGGTCAACAGCTTGGTCGCTTCGGAAGCCCATGTCGGCAAGACTCTCAATCTCTATATCCTGGCGCACTCGATGGGCGGCGTGGTGGCCCGTGCGGGGATTCAATTGTTCGAGAAGGAAACGCACGATGTGTTCCAAGGACTCGTGACGTGGGGCAGTCCTCACTTGGGCAGTCCGCTGGTGAGTCTGCGCTACGTTCTCGGGGCGCCCCCAGGGATCTACAGGCCAGGGCCTGACAACGTTGTAAGCTTTCCCTTGGAGAACATTGACAACACCCTCTTTGCCTTGCGCAGATCGGTCGACAACATGCAGGTCGATGCGCCGGGCACGCGCGATTTCCGCTGGGCCAATGGCCACACAACAACCCCGCGCGGCCTTTCGCTGGACAAGCTGTTTTCCGACAGTGGCGCCCCCGATGACCTCTGGAATCGCTACAACCTGGAGAACGGCACTGAAATCTACAGCCAGAATCTCAGGCTCCTCAACGAAAACGACGTCTACCGATTGAGTACGAAGTACAACGCGTTTTTTGGCGTGACCACCCGGCGGGCGAAAGTCATCTTCCCGCGCGGTTGGGCTAGGCCCACGGTGGACACGACCGGCCCTCCGCTCGGGGCAAAGGTGATGCCATGGCTCGTGGATAATGCCGATCAGCCTTACGCCGGATATGTAGAGGGCGACAGCGACGGCGCCGTTCCCATGGTGAGCATGGCGGCTGCAGGGGTTGCGGGCAAACAAACCTATGTGGGCGATGTCGATCACGAGCAGTATTATGGCGCACCCGATAGCAACGGCGTCTTTCAGGAAATTACCATGGCCCGCCGGACAGCGGCACAGACACTGGACTCGTTCAAAATGGAATGTCCGCCGCCGGGCCAGAGAATATACCACTTTTCCCACTCCGGCACTACGCCTGAACAAGATGTGAATTTGCCCTATCCCATTACCGTCGATTACTCGACGACGATGGATGTTACGGTGAATTTCGACGGCTCCCAGGAGCCCGCCGTGTACTATGGCGACCGGCCAACCGGAGGGTTTGGATACACCATCTCCAACCCTGGTTATGTGGACCCGATTACGGTCGCGTTGGCCTACAGTTTCTCCATTACCCCAACCGAGGGGCAGGTCGACGTGCAGGATGGGTGGGGACATTTCCGCACAATCTATACCCTGAAGAAAAGGGAGTTTCAGGATAAGCCCGACATGGTGGGAAATCAGTTTCCGCCAGGGTTTACTACTGATGATTACAACTATCTGGCGTCCGGCTCGGGGTTCACGTGGAAGTTCACGCAGAATCCAAGCAACCCGTACAATCCATCCTTCAGTCCAGGGCCAATCCGCCTCACGTATACCGTGAAAGTCTATGACTTGGCAAATCCGGACGCGGAACCCAGCGTCGAGGAGAAAACGTATTCTTGCTATGGTTCGGCGAACTCGAACATCCTATTTTTCGCAGGCGGTCGCTATTGACGTTCTCGCAGCATGGAACGCGTTTCACGGCTACTAAATTCGGAAGTCGATACAGGCGAGCATCGCCTAAATAATTGGATTTATTGGACTTATGATACTATGGGACAAGTGAGAGGTAAGATGCCCCATTCTTCCCATGAATCCCTTTTTTTACAATGCCTGCCTGCACCAACTGCCATTTCTAGGGTGCCCTGCGCAGTGTTGCCGGTGGTTGACTTCATTCTTGGAATTGTGCTATCGTTTGTACAGAGTTCGGGTAAAGTGAAAGGAAGAGGGAGAGTTATGCGAATCCTTATTAGTCCGGTATCGTTTGATGAAGCTGTGATGGTTGTGGCCGGGAATGCGGACATAGTCGATATCAAAAACGTTCTCGAAGGGTCGTTGGGAGCGCAAATGCCGTGGGTTCCAAAACAGGTCGTTACAGAATTAGGCAAGAACCATAAACTGACTATGAGCGTCGCATTAGGCGACTTGGCTTATAAACCAGGCACAGCAGCTTTGGCGGCCTACGGTGCAGCCTGCTTGGGAGCTAATTATATCAAAGCCGGTTTGTATGGCATGAGCACGTATGAAGAAGCTTTCGCCGTCATGGATGCTGTAACCCGTGCTATCCGAATGGTTTCCAACGACATCCTGTCGGTCGGCGCTGGCTACGCGGATTACCGTCGATTCGGTGGCGTCTCCTACAAAGACATCGTAAGCGCCGTGAAAGACGCGAAGGCGGACGTAGCAATGCTCGATACAGCGCTCAAACATGAGGGAAATCTTTTTGACGCGATGTCCGGCGAGGAGATTAAAGAGTTCATCAATCTGGGGCACGAAGCAGGATTGCTCGTAGCACTTGCCGGGTCTGTTAAGAAGGAACATATCAAGATTCTTGCGGACTGGGGCGCCGACATTGTAGGTGTTCGCGGGGCTGTATGTCCAGACGGCGACCGGCAAAAAGGTATTACGCAGGAGCACGTCGAAGCCTTCATGAAATTTGCCCGCGCGTGCGAGCGTCAAGTCGCGTAAAAAGCCCGAGCCGCACATGAAAACGCGAATAGTCAAACTTGGAGGGTCGATCATTACCCGGCAAGACTCTCCCGATCTGTTTGACCGCCCGAATGTCTTGCGCCTGGCAAGAGAACTCGCCCAAGAAAATCAACAACTCATCATCCTTCATGGAACAGGCCTGTATTGCAAGCCGCATGCGCATGAGCATGAATATGTAAAAACGGGCTTGATTGGACAAGACAAGAGCCTGATCGGGTTGCGAAAAAGGCATGATCTTCGGGCGCTTAACCTGCTTGTCGTCGAAACCCTTTTGACCGCATCCCTTCCCGCTTATCCGATAGACGCCAGCACGTTCTTTAGAGATACCCTGGATGGTTTTGCGCACGATGAGTGCAAACAGGCACTCTGCGCGATGTTGGCCAAGGGTTATGTGCCTGTCTTCTTTGGCGATCTAATGCCCCAGCCGGATGGAAGTTTCAGGGTTTTCTCGAGCGATGTGATGACTCTATTGCTCGCAGAGATGATACGCCCGGACGATGTGTTTTTTCTCAGCGATACTCCGGGCGTATATGGTGTACCAGGTCCGTCTTCCGGTGGCTACGGTGAGATCCTCAGCCAAGTAAGCCCCCAGACGGTGTCGAACGCTATGGCTCTGAGCGAAGAAGACCGTCAGGATGTCAGCGGTGGAATGGCTGAAAAAGTTGGCCTCGCTTTCGATATAGCCAAATATTGTGGGCGTTGCGTCATTGCCAGCGGGTACGACGGCGAAGTCTTAACGCATTTGATGGCCGATGATAATACTATCGGCACGCGAGTGTTTCCATAGTCAAACGCAGTTAAATAGATATAGCTTCTGTCTCGCAGTAATCGGGCATCCGCATTTCGACATGCGCTCTGGAAGAGGCGGGGCTGAAAGCCATCTACGAGGAAGCTCAGGCATGCTAGCCGAAAAATCCGCTATCGAGGTATATGACGCCAATCGAGGGCTATTGCTTGCGGCTTTCTTGGTTCTTGTTTCAGCATCGGGCTGTGTTTCCACTAACTCCGTCAAGGATGCCTTTGTAAAAGATATCAAGAATTCAGTCTTGGACAGTGCGGATATTCAAACGGTCCGCGAGGGACTCCCGGCTCTTCTCCTCCTCTTGGATTCGACCGCCGCGAAGGCAAAGGTTTATGAACGTACTTTGTGGGGTGTAGCTCAATTAAATGCGTCTTACGCGAGCGTTTTTGCCAAAGACGACGCCTGGCGCCAAGCACTGTCGGACAAAGCCCTGAAGTATGCGCTTATAGCT
>CAIYET010000145.1 GCA_903925285.1 Candidatus Hydrogenedentota bacterium
GGCAAGTGTTTCAGCATCGGGAACGCTTGTAGGTTCGCCGATGACTTTGTACGTTCCGAGAATCGAGTCACCATAGGTATTGTGCAACCGATGCTTGATAAGGTTGATTGCCAGATGCGTAATGTCGATCCCGATCCAATTACGCTTGAGGCGTTCCGCTGCGTCAATAGTGGTTCCGCAACCGCAGAATGGATCCAAGACGGTATCGCCTTCATTACTACTTGCGTTAATAATCCTTTCCAGAAGCGACAGAGGCTTTTGTGTCGGATAGCCAAGGCGTTCTGCGGCTTGTGCACCTATTGGATTGATATCCGTAATCACGTCCACGATAGACACACCCGACTTCTCGTCGAAGTAGCGTTTGAAACCCGGCATTTTGCCTTTCGGCGGCCAGTAGATCAGCCCTTGTTTGTCAAGGGCGTCAAGCTTCTCTTGAACCGTCCACGTCAGACTTTCACTGCCCAGCGTTTCAACCAAGACCTTGTTGGGTACGGCCCAATGCCGTCCCATGTCGGTTGGATTCACATCACGCCAGGGTTGCCCGGACTCCCCATTCCGTGTTCCCGCTCCGGTCAGATCGCCAACCCGGAACCGTCCCCTTTCGTCAACATAGCGGTAGAACCCGTCGACGTAATCCGTCCTGTACGCCTGAAAGACGGGATTCCAGACGAAAGACGCAGACTTGCCGTAGAACAGGATCACGTCATGCACCGCGCCCCACCGCTTTGCCCCCGAGTGTGCGCTTGTCCGTTTCCAAATAATTTCATTCACGAAATTCTTGGGGCCGAAGATCACGTCGAGGATCATCTTCAAGTAGTGGCTTGCCGTCGGATCGCAATGAAGATAAAGAGACCCTGTGGGCTTCAAGACTCTGCGCAGTTCCTGCAAGCGTGGGGCCATCATGGTCAGATAGGCCAACATATCCGAATTGCCTAGAATCATCCGCAAGGCTTGAAGGGCCTCGGACAGCTTTCCGCCTTGTTCCACAAGCTCTTGATGCACTCGTGCGGACTCGGAATCCCAACGCCAGGTGTCCTCGAAGGCTCTAATCTGTGCGGCACTGTCTTGACCGCTTTTTTCGGCAAAGAGCACGTTGTAATCGGCGCTGGAATTGAACGGCGGATCGAGAGGCACAAGATCGACGCTCTCATCCCTAATATAGCGTTTCATCACATCAAGATTATCGCCGTAGTAAAGGTGATTCATTCAACATCCTCCGCATTCAAAGCGTGGCGGAAGTATACCAGCAAACGCGCCTACACGAAACAAAGGCGTTTGAGGTATTGCGCAAGCGGTGTGCGCGCCCTGTAGGCGAAAGTACCAGAACATGAAGGCTGCATTTCGCAGCCGCGCGATGTGTAGACGATGTGGATCTTGCCATCGCGGGCGTGGATGGCTTAAAGAAGAATAGAGAAATATGGGATAGTCGCCTATTATTGTTGACAATTGCGCGGGATTTGGATAGCATCGTATGAAGGTTCTGAGGATTGCCTTATGACGAAGCAGGTTCATCGCGTCACGGAACCGACCCACAAAAGGTCGCTGGTTTTGGACGCCCAACAGGAAGAAAACTCCATCAAGGCCGCCTGAGCACCTGCCGCCTGCAGCACGGCCAAGAAAGGGGGCAGCAATGCCTGACGATACCATGTTCTGCATTGAGGTGGACTACGACAAGAACGCAGGAAACCCGGCACGGGTGTTCCTGGCAATATCCGACCTGGTGCGGACCATGGACATGCTGGACGCGGACCTCATCAATTGTCTAGACTTCCGGCTTGGGGCGAAGCTCGTCCTCCAGAATATCGAGATCGGCTCCATCCGAAGTTGGTTTGCAGCGGTCCTTGAGGTCATTGATGATCAGGATCTGCGTGACCTCAACTGGAAGCGCATAGCTGGCAAGTTTCTGGTAACAGCCAAGGCCAAGGTCATCAACAGCATGGCGAGCCGTGATCGGATCGCGAATATACAAGAGGTTCAGCACGTTCGGGACGAGATTTTCCAGCTTGCCCGCGCCACGGGCGTGAATCAACTGGATGCTTACACTCCCCCAAACGACGCCACGCTCCTGTACCGGATGGAACAGATCTCCACTGCCCTTGTGCCGCTAACCGGGAATGACCGGGCGAGTTATGTCACGACTGATGAGACAAGGGTCGAGTTCAACCCCAATTTCCGAATTACCAAGGAACAGATCCAAGACCTGTTGACAAACGAGACGCTACGGCAAGAGATTGAAGCTCTTCTCAAAGTCAAGAAGCCCGATTACCTAGGCCAGTCTCGTTGGGATGTGCAGCATGAGGGTCGTGCCGTTCAGGCGAAAATAGAGGACCAGCGCTGGCTGGAACTGTTTCAACGGCGACAGATTGACCTCCGGCCCGGGGATGCTCTCCGCGCCCAGACCCGCGTTGAAGCATGGCTGGATTCCAGGGGAAACCTTCTCGACCAAAAATACACCGTGTTGGAGGTCCGGGATGTCGTTCGGACGAGTGAGTCGCCCTCGTTGCCATTTCCTACAGCAGACGGCCAAGTGGAAGGGCCACGCTAAATGCCCGCAATGATGACACAAGCCGTGGCAATCGTTAAACTGGCGGAATCCCTGTACCCTTTCCTGCCAGGCTCGCAGCCCCCATATGCCAAAGGCACGACCTTCGCTACGGTTGCGGAATGCGTTGGTGTTGGGGCGTTCTGGGGCGGCGGGAGTAAGCAACCCGCCATCGAAGCGTTGCTGACGCGCACTCTAGAAGAGCGTCGGGACCGGTTCTGTCCCCTGATGGAAGCCATCGTACGCGAGGGCATCAAGTATCGGCACCGGAAGAAAAATTCCATTACACGGGAGGAAATCAAGACCCTCAATCAGGTCATACAGGAATTGCAGTTCAAGATTCCCTCCCTATGGGATCCCAAGTTTCTGGACTCACTCCCATCAACGGGTGCACGTTCAGAGGCAAGACCGCCCATGACGCCCGGCCCGACTGCCGAAACACTGAGCGGCATGAAAAACCGGTTCCTCAAGTTGCAGCAACAGGAACCACACCGCCGGGGTTATGAGTTTCAGAATTTTCTGCATGACCTCTTCCGCGCGTATGGCTTCAATCCCCGGCCCTCGTTTTCACTTGTCGGCGAACAGATCGATGGTAGCGTCGAACTCGACCACGAAATCTATCTCGTGGAAGCCAAGTGGCAGCAAGAGCCGGTGGCCAAGCGAGATCTCGTTGCCCTTGAAGACAAGGTCCGCAGCCATTCCCGCATGGGTCGAGGCATTTTCATCACGGCGGGTTCCTTTTCTGAAGACGGCGTGACCGCGTTCGGGGCGGGGCGTTCTATCGTTGGTATAGACGGTCAGGATCTGTATTTCATTATCCATGAGCACATTCCTCTTGATGAAGTTCTCCGTCGTAAGGTCCGCTGGCTCGTTGAAACCGGGAAGTTTCACTACAGTGTCGCTCAGTTTCGGATAATGTGCCTGGGTGTGGCATCGGACAAGGAGGGACGAAGATGATTCGTAAGATCAAGCGGGTACCGTTGCGTTAGGTTCGATGAACAAGGACCGGCTTCAAGAACAACTGTTGTATTGAACGACTAGAGTTTGTATGTGGAGAGCACGAGCATGAACCCTTATGAGCCTGAGCGGCTTCCGCTTGGTGAGCTTGACTGGCGGCGTTTTCGGCGGTTGGTTGGCCCGTCCAATGCGGCATTGGCGCGATACGACGGCATCCTCAACGCGATCATAAACCCCGAGGTCTTGTTGTCGCCGTTGATGACGCAGGAAGCAGTTCTATCGTCGCGGATTGAGGGTACCCAGGCAACATTGGAGGAGGTCCTTGAGTTCGAAGCTTCGGAGGAGGCGCGCCCCGAGCGTGCAAACGATTTATTGGAGGTCTTGAACTATCGTTCTGCCATGCGTCAGGCCGTCGAGTCAATGAAGGATCGGCCCATCTGCTTGAACCTGATGCGAGAGGCGCATACAAACCTGTTGAGTGGCGTGA
>CAIYET010000146.1 GCA_903925285.1 Candidatus Hydrogenedentota bacterium
ACCGAAGCTAACGACGCCGAAACAAAGACCGCGTTGCGTCATCCGATCCAAAAGGGCATTCTGCGCTCCTTTTACGATATGCAGTCTTGTCCGGCGCCGACGTTTCCGTGGGACGACTTCACGGCCTCTTGCGATGTAGTCCGTTTTGGACAGGCCGTCAAGCCGACCACCACCACCCATGAAAACTGGCGCGTTCCTGGGCTTCTCTATGAAGACCGGCCATTCATCCCGAACGAGGGCAACGACTATCTGGAGGTGGATCGCCTGGCGCACGAGCTTGAAGGCCCTCTCCTTATTAGCTTGAGTGTTGAGCCCGGCTCTTTCACCAAAGAACGCCCGGGACTGGCGCTTTACTGTGCGGAGCTCTCGGAGGCGAATCGGGGCTATGACGTGGACGCTACAGACTTCCGCGAGTACGAGGCCGTCGACGGAATCGAGGCGCAGGGGCGCACCAAGGCTATCAAGCTACCCCAAAAGCGCGAGCCTTTGGTGGACGAAGTCATGCGGACCATGCAAAAGCGACGGCAAGACCTGGCCGGTCCGCAGTTGCTGTTCCATTGCCGGGTTCTGGGCGGAAACGAAAGCGCTGTCCGGCAGATGGCCGCAACCGTAGCGGAATGCGGATTCCGCGACGGGGCGTACGACCTAGTTGTGCTCAGGCGAGGCGAGGAAGCTTTTGAGGCCGCCTTGCGCTCCTGTGCTGAAGGCCGGGTTGGCATAATTCCGACCACCCTTTCCGCGTGTGCGTCTCAAGAACCCCGGCTCTATGAACCGCTTCTTCGCACGGCGCAGATCGCCTCGCCCAAAGAGCTTTCGGGCCTTTTCACACTACCGGTCGGTTCCGTAACGTCACCCTATTGCCTCCGGCAGAGTACCGACCCGCCTGAATACCCCGAGGACAAACTGATCGTAATTGGGAACGAATATCGTGCGGGAACCAAAGATAGCCTTGGACCGCCCCGCGGTTTTCTGAAAGAGAACGTCTGCAAAGGCGTTTGCGCCGTGGCGATGCCCGGCACTGGCAAGACGGTCTCGCTCGTGAACATGGCATATCAGTTTCACCGGGACGGAACCCCATTCATCTTCATTGCTCCCATTGCCGGCGAGGAGGTCGCGGTGAAGTTGGCCAAGGGCCACGCGGATCCGCAGATTCGCCGCTTCGCAGTGGACACCCGCGTTTATACGCCGGGCCGCGATGACGTTTCGCCCCAAGCCCTAAATCCGCTCATACGATTTCCCTGGATAACCCTTGACCAGCATGTTGAAGGGTTACTCGAATGCTACCGGGGCAGCATCCCCATGTTCCCCGCTATGGAAAGCGTACTCCAGGAATCACTGTACCGGTTGTATCGGGATTTTCCCGACCCTGAGAAACACCCACGAATGAGCGACCTTATACTGCGGTTTTTCATGGCCCTAGAAAGCAAAGGATACGAAGGCGAAGTGGCCAGCAACGTCCGTGCCGCCGCAGATGTCCGGCTTCGCTCGATGTGCCGTGGCTCGCTCGGCCGCATCTTTGAGCCTGGCATCAACTGCCCGGGCATGAAACAGCTTGTCGACGGCTTCAGCATTATCGAGCTCGATGCTTTGCCCGAGAATGAAAAAGCCAAATTCATTCTCTTCCTTCTTAAGGGGGTACGCGAATACATATCGGCCGAACCCAAGATCGACCGGTCTGTGCGCCTGGTCATCATTATCGACGAGGCGCATCTGATTGCCGGTCCGGTAACCACGGCAGTTCAATCGGAGGACGCATGAACCCAGCAGATGTTTCATCCAAGGCGGTGTCGCGCATGCTGCGAGAATTCCGCAAATTGAAGGTGGGGCTGATCCTCGCGGACCAAAGCCCGGCCAACATCTCACCGGATATCGTGAAGTTGACGGGAACCAAGTATGTCGGCCGGACGGTGGAACTTTCCGACCGTCAGATCATCGGTGGCGCTATGCTCTTCAACGACACGCACTTCGAACAGGTCGCGCGTCTTCGTCCCGGCCAGGCCTACTTCATTAGCGAGGGCTACCACGGTCCGCGTCTCATCCAGATGACCACATTCCACGAGCGGCTCGACCTGTCATCCCCGTTGGGTTGGCCGGAGGTGACACAGTGCATTGCCGACGAACCCTGGTTCCTGGAATCGCGGGCGCGTATCGAGGCCACGTGGCTGCTTGACCTCGATGCGCAGGTCCAACGACTGGACACGAAGAGGCATGACATTCTGACACGCCTTAAGAACCTGCGGGACGGCAAGGCGGATGACCTCATGCCACAAGGTGGATCCCCTCAGACCCAGGCCGGGCAACTCTTCGACGAACTCAACACCATGCTTGCCGATGCCCGCTTTGCTCTGCGGGATCTATTGTCGCGCAAGATGTATTCGCCTGATTTAGAGAAGAAACGGGAAGCGCTCCGGCGGCGTTTCGAGACCAATTGTGAACCGGATACCCAATCCTGCCTGGATATCCTTAAGAAGATACGGGAACAAGAATAGAACCGAGGAGAGTACTGCTATGCGTGACCGATCCAAGCCAAGCCGGTACGATTTAACGGGAAAAAAAGACCGGCAAGCAGACAACATGCGCGAGCTTCACGAGAAGCTCGGGCAGACGGCTAAAGACCTCACTACTGTCCGCGGGCTTCTTGCGCAGCTTGACCTGGACGGTGGAACCGCCGAAGGGGCCGACGAGATAGAGCAGTCCGTGGACCGGACGGAAAACGTCACCGAAGAAGTCTTCGACCGGGACGACGAGGTTCTCGAACGCGAGCACGGCGATGGGGAGTCGTTTCAGTCCGAGTTGACGGAGCGTAAAGAAACATCCGAGGGCAATCTGGGCCGCATCACCGACGCCACCGCTCCGCTGGAAACGCGGGAGACCATCGACCAAATCCGCGAGGGCAAAGAGGCGGCTCTTCGTGATGTGGATTTCCTCCATGACCTTGTGCAGCGCGCGATGGAATCGCTCCAAGAGAGCGAAGATTTCCAAGAAGATCTCCGCGGCGTCCGGACAGGCGGAGGGTAATCTGATGAACGCGAATAAGGATATCGACCGGTCCAAGATTGAGCGGGTTCTAACTCATTTTGATTCGGACCGAGCCGAGGCCGAGCATGCCATTGTGGAACTCGATAGCGCCGTCTTCTCCCTGCCGCCCGTGGACGAGAAGGGAGTGTCACCATGTCACCACGCGGAGCCCCAATATGCTCAAAAAGAGGAGAAGACGGAAAAAGTAAGACGCCTCTTGGCAACATTCCGGGAATATGTGCCGGCCATCGAGCGTGAGATGAACCGCGCCTTGAACAACCTTGGCGGCATCCGCCAAGCGTCGTCCGCCCTGCACACTCAAGCGCCTCGTGAGGAGTTGTCCCGCGGCGAATCGGCAGCCCAAGAGGCTTATCGCCGACTGGCCAGCCAGCGCGAAAGGGCGGTGATCCTGATCGAAAAAATGGCAGCGGCCATCAACCGTGCCGGTCAGAAACAATGGCCTCTCGGCAAACCGCGAAAAGCTACACCCGGTGTGATAGGTGCGGGTTCCGGTGGCGCCGCAGCGCCCATGCAATTCAGCAGTCCGGACGCACCGGTGTCGCCCTGTCTGGCGGAAGAAATCGCGGGAATTCGGTCTACGAGCGATCATGTCGGCAGTGGGCATAACGGTCCGGGACTTCATCCGTTTCCGCGTACGTCCCTCGTGGATCATTCCGTAAACGCCCGTCATCAACAGCATTTGTCGAAGGATATGTAGGCCATGTCGAACTCGAACAACACAGCCTGTGATTTGCCCGTGATGGGTTTGGGCGGCGTTTCGCCCGGTATACGGTCCCTCTCCGGACGCACGCTTATCGACGGTATCGATGAGGGGGACAGTGTCCACGCGATGAGCGCGACTCCGACGGGTAACCGTATCGTGGCGGGCACAAAAAAAGGAAAGCTTCTTGTTCTGGATCGTGTGGACGACGCGCACTACGCCCTTTCGCAAATGATGGATCAGGGAGCCCCGGTTATTGCCGTTCACTGTTTCGATCAAGAAAATTTTGTCTCCTCGGATACAACCTTCCGTTGTCTTTTCTGGGCCCACCCTTTCTCCTCCCCGTATGTGGTACGAAGTCCCGATCCTGTTTGCGCGTTCGTATCGGCGGGCGGCGTCCTAGCGGGTCTCACGATAACGGGGTCCGTGCTCTTGTGGGAGCATGGGTTCGAGGCGCCGCCACGGCATTTGAAGGCACCAGCCCCTCCAAAACCCTATGCTTGGGTGAACGGCATCTACTCCGCCGTCTGTAATTCGATTCTATTTCCCGCAAACGATGGGGCTCTCACGCGCATAGACCTAAAGTCGTATTGCGTTACTACGCATTATGCCCACATGGGTGAGTTCTACGCCCTGCACGAATTGGATGATGACCGGTTACTGACCATCGGGTGCCGTGACGGACGTGCCTGTTTTTGGCGGTCGAGCCCCTTGTCCATAGAAACGGAATTATCCGTCCCTGCGGGCGTCTTCGCCCTCATGCTCACCGGGGACATTGAAGCGCCGTTCGCCCTCATCCACGAGGACGGCCGCGCGTTTCGCTGTACCGTGGATGATGGCCACTTGGCACCTAAAGGAGAGCCCCTTAGTGGTGATTTTCGCTGCGGTGTTGGCGTCAGCATGGGCGAGCATCGGAAGACTCTGCAACGTCGGCGGGAACAACGGATCGACGGGTTGGTCCAATGGTTGCAGGCCAAACTCGCTGCGGGCGATATCGCAAGCTGTGCCGAACCGATAGAGGCTTTACGCGCGGAAGGGCGCGAGGATTTAGCGCTGGCATTCGAGGCGGAAATGGCCGCAGTCAATAGAGACGCGCCCACGGAACTGGCGCGGCGCTTGGCTCTGTGCGCCTTGCTCCCGAATAGCGAAGGGAGCCTCCCCAGCTTGTGGAAGCTTGCACGCCTGCTTGTCCGCCTGTTCCTTTATGAGAGAGCCAGCGAGGTAATCAAAAGGATCGCGGTCATCGTCCCCGACCAAGCCCCGGGGGAAGAGAGCGGTTTGGTGAGACATCTCGCGAGCGTTGCCGCCACTCGATATTGCGTGGTCCAGATGGAATCAGTCAGCAATATTCGATTGCTTATCAAGGCATGGGACGTCGTGCAGTCACCATGGCACATACGGACGCTGTTGCGGACATGGGATGGCATTGATTGCCATAGCCTTTCGTTTAGTGCTGACGATCTAATCCAGGTATGCAAATCGCAATGCGACGAGGATGGGGCCGCAGCATCCGTCAATGTGCAATCAGTTGAACTGCATGTCGCGTCGGGATGGGAAATCGCCGATTCCCAGGAATTCGTGCTGTTCAAAAGTTCTTTGCCCGAATACAAGGGGATTGAAATCGCCCTGCAATTACAGGCAGAAGCAAACCAGGTCGTGGCCTATCCTGCTTTGCTGTTTAGCCCGGCCCCTCCAGCGCGTGCCGAAGACGTGGCCAAGCACAACCAAACGTGCATCGAGACGATTACTGCTCTAATCGAGCAAGGTCGCGGTCGCCACTGGATCTCGATGACCGCGCACCTTGCTGAGCGTGCACTAAAGCGCCTTGTCAGCGAGCGATTAGCTGAAGCCCGCCGGAGGACCAAAAGATGACCTTATTCGCTGACAAGGGTGAACGTATCCTCAGCAATCAGAGTCTTTTCAATCTTGTCGCCTTTATTGCGCGTGACAGGGATGTTGACGCTTTGATGGAGATCCTCAGCTACAGGAAGTCTTTTTGCTTTGAGGGAAGGAGAAACTTGGTCTTGCCCGACTATCTCTCGGCAATGTGGCGGAACAGGTTGGAAAGGCGTAGCAAAGAACCAACACAGCTTTGGGACCGTGCACGTGACCTAACTTTGGATAAGTTCACGGCGCTACCGGGCATAACTGGGGCACAAACCCGCGCGCGTGACCCCGGCGACGAAAATGGTCCCGGAAGCCGGGTAGATTGCAGGATCTATTACGCCGCGCTCCTGAAGAACCTTGAAGCCGATAAAGAGTTTCGCACCGCTTCGGGCTCGTTGGAGCAAGACCATGTTGTGGCTGTGAAGTTTCAGAAGTTTGTCAATCACCATTTCTATTTTTCCTATCTTGAAGCGCGGCGTCAGATGAATCCGTTCATATCGAGATACAGTTGGCGCGTCGATGGAAGAGGTACGATCACGGTCTGGATGCCGAAGTACCTGAAGGGACGGGAACGGCGCGTTTGGCTCGAGAAACACATGGATAATCCGGACCCGAAACGGTCCGGAGAACGCGCGCGGATCCAGGGCATCATCGACGAAGTGCTGGCTATTCCGGGATTCGTACCGCTCGACACGCAGCGTGAGGTCAGCCTGTCCAGTGGGTTCCCGCCTCCCGATGTTGAAGCGGACCGGAAGATGCGACCGAGTTTTGTCGCGTTCCTTGCCCGCGAAAAAGCCGTGTCGGCGGATCTACAACGTCCTACGATCCGCAGATTGGGTTTCGAGAATATCGAACGGCTTGTAAACATCGTGGTCCCTAATCTGGTTACGCGCGAGCGCACCGACGAAGATATTTCACGGGAATTCGGTTTGTCCAAGACCGCCCAAAGCCACTTCTGCGGCAGTGATTGGTACAAGGACGAGAAGACTGGAAAGACGGTGATCCCCGATTTATGGCGAAACGCTGCTGAGCTCCTGAGCCAGATGGATGCCTTTCGGGATATTGCCATGGAAGCAGGCGTATTCAAAGCCGCAGTGACCATAGTGAATCAGGATGGCCCCGCCAGACTGAGGACGAACCGCCATGTACAATGACCTATACTTCATACCGCTCTTGTTTGCGGCGTTGGCAAGCGCGGATGTTGCCGAGGAGCTTCGGCGCACTATCCACACCATCATCGTCCTTGGCAAAGACGAGCGATTCAAAAGGGGGTACGAGCAGTTTCTGGTATTTGTGGCTGCCGCACTTACCGCCCACCCTTATGCGGTTCGTACAGGCGAAGCGGAAGCAACAACCGATGACGGCGTGGGCGAAGCCGAGGAACTCTTGAACGAACTCGCCGCCCTGCCGGAGCTCGCCGAAGTGTGGGACAGCGTGAAGCGCGATCTTGAGTGGGAATCGGAAACCGAAATCCACATCGAGTTGTTGCTGCAGCGCAACGACGAACCGCCACAAACCCTGCGTCTCTCAAAGGAAGACCGAGAAGGCTTCTTCCGCGGCGTGGTTCCCGGCGCGTACGAACTCTCCGTCGCTTCCGGCCGGGTCATCTGGGAAACTACACTGACGAAACATGACCTGCTTTCGGCGTACGCCTTCGCCGAGGAACCGCTCCGGCTCGCGGCGGACACGGGCGGCGAGCCGGACACCCCTACACGACAGGCCCTGCTGCTTGACGGAGAGATGGTGGTCAGGGTCTTTGCAGGACCAGAAACCGGAAGAGTGGAGATCGAATGGCGAAGCACGCAATCCGAACGATGAACAACGCTGCCGGGCGGGAACCCGGAAGCGTGCTGGCGCTCCTCGCGCTTGGACGCGGGGAAGACGCCATCGCCGTCACGACGCATCTCGCCGTCACTCGCATGAAGGCGGGCCGAGATGCGCCTTTCACGTTCTGTGGCCCCGTGGAGTTCGAGGAGACGGCGGTACGGCACTATGAAAAGGTCGTGCTTCCGCTCGTCCAGCAGACCGTGGGGGTGCTCGGCATTGGGCCCCTGTCGTACGTCCTGTCCATGACCAACCTCGGTGCCGCGTCCGTGCAGGACCGGAGCATGACGGTCAGCGGTTTCTCCGCCGACGCGGCGCTGTTTCTGGCATGCCTTTCCGCCATGATTGAAGCACCTGTTCTGCCCGGCGTTGCCGTGACAGGCCATATCGCTTCCCTGCGTGGCGATGTGCGCATGGTGCGCAGCCTGCCGGCCAAGCTACGGGCAGCCGCGACATCACCGGTTGTGGAGGCCGTTCTGTTCCCGGATCCGGGGGCGGACGATTCCCTTGCTGCGCTGACGCCCGAGGAGAAATTGGCCATCGAGGAAGCCATTCGCAGCGGACGCGACCGGTTCCGCATGACGCCGGTTCGCGATGTGGCCGAACTCATTCGAGGCGCCTTCGCTGAGCACGATCTGATCCGTGCTTCGTTACACCAAGGGTATTTTGGCAAAGATGTCCCTACGGATGTTCCCATACCGGGATTAGCCGTTTTGGCCGCGGACCTTCCGAATCGATTCTGGAC
>CAIYET010000147.1 GCA_903925285.1 Candidatus Hydrogenedentota bacterium
GGGACCTCGGTCTCTTCGTGATCGTCGGCGAAGCTGCGAAAGTAGTCGTCGTAAATCCGCCAGCCCCAGCCGCCGTTGTCACCGTTGCCGGCGAATAGGGTTCGTTCCAGCGATGCTCGATTACTCATCGTGTTCATCTCCTTTCCTTGCGAGTGTGTTGTTGTGCGCGTATTCACGGAACAGGCCGCTGAACTGCTCGCGCAGGGTTTCCAGAAACAGTTCTTCGTCGCTAAACGCATAGCACTGTCCGTTGCTGAGCCGCAGAATCGTCGTGAACCCTTCGCCATTATTGGCAAAGGTAACCTCGTCGATGGTGAGGCCAACGAGATGGGCACGAATTCCATCCAGGAACTGCTTGCCCTGTTCGGATGCTGCGAACCACTCTATTTGGCTGAAGCCTACGTTGCCAGGCATGGCGTCTCCTTTACAGGAAAGGTCCGCACCGTCTGCTTGTTGATGGTTACGTGATCAGTGTCGTATGCGCGGTCCATCCAAGCACAGAAGCGGTCAAGCACTTCCTGAAGCGTCTCCGGCGTATAGTCCAGCGTGAGACACGACCGTGGATACTTGGCGTCGTGCTGTTGGAAGAACCCGCCGGTGAACCTTTTGTCCTGATAGTGCGCGAGCGTGAACTTGGCGCGCCATACGAAGATCGAGTCCGGGTGATGGTACGGGCTCTTGCCTTCCCAGAGTTCGTGCATATGGCGTGCGCGTTCCAGAATGGATTCCGGAGTCATGGCTCTTTGCGCCCAACCGATGTACTCGCACGAGCCGAGGCCAAAGGCTTTGCTCTTGTGGCCTATGACGATGCGCCATACGACCGGATGGTCGTCCGCCCACGCGATAATACGGGCGAACAACGGATTGATCGTATGCGCTTCTTGCAGCACCTCGGACTGATAGATTATGTTCGTGATCGTCTCGGTAACGGTCTTCATGCAATCACCTCCTTCAGTACTCCTCCGGCAAGAGGAGCGTGGTGGCCGCGCGGTTGCCGTTATCGTCGGCCGCTTCGGTGATGATCCACAGCTTGGTCTCGTCCGGAAGGAAGTAGGCGCTCATCAGGCGCGCGCCGCTTTGTAGCGCCTCGTTGTTGGCTTGTTTGTCTTCTTCGCAGACAATGCCCCAGTCGCCCGAGACGTGCTTGCGTAGGTAGTCAAGGCCGGTGACGTTGTTCCGCTGCAGCGCTTCGAGCGCGCCAGGGGTGGCCACGATCTGGCCCAGCGTGAATTGAACTTCTTGTTCGGTACTCATGCTTTCATTCCTCCATAAACAGTTGTGGCCCGGTGGGGCATTGGTGTCCTCGCCGGGCCGGTTCTTGCTTTCTTCGGCAAATGGCTACGCCGCCATTTCCCGTTCTTTCATTTGTTGGTAGGCTTCACTGACGGTTCGGTTCAGTTCATCGAGGGATTCTGCGACCATGTCGTCGAAGTAGCCACAGGGCTGCCTGAAGTCGTTCTCGTCCGCGTATGAGCAGCAGCCAAGATGGGCTCTGCCCTCGAACGAGCCCCAAGCCACGACGACCGTGACGGCCGCCCAAGCCCAAATATCGCCTTGCTGAAGCCGACACAAAATGTTGTGCGCGACTTCCCTGTCGAAATCGTCATCGCCTGATACGCAGGCATTGCCTTCAACAGGGATATGGTCGGGTTCTGCGAGGACGCGGATTGCCGCTTCCTCACAGCGGATGGGTCGGATGTTCATA
>CAIYET010000148.1 GCA_903925285.1 Candidatus Hydrogenedentota bacterium
CCTGGACGAACGCCTAGACTCGTTTGGCTGACCGTCGGCAAACCATCGGGGTCCTTTCTAATGACACGAAACACTCGGGGCATATTCGTCTCCTGGCGTGCGTGTTGTGTCCTAGTGGCATCTGGCCAACAGTAGCGTCGGCGCGTCCCAATCGCCGAAAATGGGCTCGGTGTTGAAGAGCTTAGGTTCCTCTTTCAGGCGATCAATTGATTGAACAACGACACGGATCAGATGGGCGGCCCGTCCGGCCCAGATCCAAATTTCCAACCCAGTGGCCGCCTCATCTGCATCCGCTGGCGGCTAGGTGTCTTGTTCGAACTGGGCAAAAAAGCTGGGATCGACATCGTATGTGGTCCGAGGGATCAGCCCCAACTCCAATGACTCGAATAGTTCGATTAACTTTTCACCATCGACTAATTCAATTGGTGGAACACCATCCCGAACAGCTTCCTTCAGCGCGTCCGAGGAAAACGAGCCAGTAGTCAAAATAATCCCCTTGTCGGCGCGTCCCTGCATGGCGCCGCGGAAGTCTCTCACCACGGAGGAACCTACGACGCCCGCATATCGCTTGCACTGGAAACAAACTTTGAACGCGACGAACGCGTTGAGCTTTAGTACGCCGATGCCGTCGATTCCGCCATCGCGAGAACGACCTGTCACGACAACTTGCTCAAAATCGGATTCACGCAATAGTCGCTGGCATAGGCGCTCAAAGGCCCCAGGCGAAATACTCCGGATCAGCGCCAGTAACTGAGTCTCATACCCTGATTCTTCGGGCGATTCTGCGTCAGCCTCTCCATCAGATTCTTCATCGTCCTCCGCGTCGGCTTTTGGCTTGCCGTCAACGCCGCTAACCTTCTTTCCTTGGCGCTGCACATCGAGAAGGAGTTGGTTAACCTCGTCGTCCGAGAGAATTGGTGCGTTTCTTCCTTTCTCCGTCAGCGTCCATACTCCGCGTCTTGATCGGTCAAGATAGCCGGTGAGAACGAGATATAACCGCACCCAGGCAATCTTGTTCTTAAATCTGGAGACTCCGGCGCTGATTGTCTCCTCAAGCTCTGGCGAGCCTTCCAGGCTGAGGTCCTTCGCGACGGCGCGACAAACCTCGCCAGGACGCGCAGAGCCCCCAAGCCGTTTGATGGCCTGCAAAACCGGGTTCACATACTGACCGACCTGCTGCGCCAAACCAGACCTCCCGTGCCGCCGAACGTCTAATTCGCCCGCCAGCTGCCCCGCCAATAACTTAGGGCGGCAATTCCGGCGGGATAACGCACACCAAGAGCAACGGTGAACCTAGCAGCTAAGTCGTGGCAAGTCAAACCTTTATTGCGATTCTTTACGTGCTGCGCCGCCGGTTTTGGCGGCAGGTACATGCTCGAGCCTCCGCCTGTTGCTCGTGCGGTATCGATCAGCTCGCCAAGTCCCGGTCATGGATTCCGTCCCCTAGTTGTATTGCGGACCACCGCGGCGACAATAGGGGCGTTCTGGAGCAGGAAGCAGGCACGGCCAGAAGAGAACTGGGTTGACGCCGATTGGGCGGATGTGCGCTGGTGCGTATCCGCGGTGAGCGGCGCTATTCGTGAATCCGCGTTTTGTTGTTCTAGTGCTCCAACGTACTTCATGGGCCGGAGTACTCGGTACCTCGCATAGGAGAGCAGTTCGATGAAGACCACTTCTTCCCCGTGGCAATCTATCCTTCGGCCTGGGTTGCGTTTGGCTGCGCTCTGTGCGCTGGTTGGCTGGTGGCTCGCCTGCCCGGCTTTCGCCGCAGACGCTGGCGCCGAAAAAACGCTACTGCAGAAACTCGGCACGTCGCGCGGGCTGTGCGTGGTGCTCGGCGATGCGAAGTGCGACTTGGCCCTCAAGCTCGCGCGGGAAACCCAGTTGCTGGTCTACGTGCAACTGCCGCGGGCCGAGGAGGTGGAGGCCGCCCGCCGGATCGTGGCCGACGCGGGGTTCTACGGGACGCGTGTCTACGTCGAGCAAGGTCCGCTGACGCACCTGGTTCTGGCGGATAATCTGGCCGACGCGCTGGTCGCGACCGGTCCGATCGAGGGTCTGCCGGAGGCCGAGGTGCTGCGCGTGCTACATCCCCAAGGCAAGGCATTCCTGGACGGCAAGGAACTAGTCAAACCATCCCCCGCCGGGGAAGACG
>CAIYET010000149.1 GCA_903925285.1 Candidatus Hydrogenedentota bacterium
CTGTAGGCTGTAGGCTTCCTTCCTACAGCCTACAGCCTAAAGCCTAAAGCCTTTTTCATCCTTCATCCTTCATCCTTCATCCTTCATCCTTTTTGTGCATATCCATTCCTAATTCCTAATTCCTAATTACTAATTACTAATTCGTTTCAGTTCGAGGGCCTGCTTGAAATGCTTGGCCGCTTCCATTTTTCGGTCGAGTTGGTCGAGGAGTTGGCCCAAGTTCACGTGTGCGGCCACCGACCGGTTGTCCAACCTCAGGGCTTGCATGAAACACGACTCGGCTTCGGGGTACTTGCCTTGTTTCTTGAGGAGCATGCCGAGGTTGTTGGGGATATTCGCGTCGCGTGGATTGTTCGCCATCGCCCGACGATACTGGGCCTCGGCTTCGTCCAGCTTTCCTTCGCGCGTGAATGCGTTGCCCAAATTGTATGCGGAAGCCGCGTCCGCCGGACTGTGTTCGAGGGCGGACTCGAAACATTGAATCGCCTCGTCCATGCGGCCGAGTTCGAGCAGCATCGTACCCCAGTTGTTCCACGGCATGGGATCGGACGGTTTGAGTTCCGTCGCGGCGCGATACTGGGCAATTGCCTCGTCCGTGCGGCCCGCGCGCTTGAGGATATAGCCGAAGTCGTTGTGCGCCGAGGCGTTGCGCGGACGACCGGCCACGAACATGCTGTAATGCGGAATTGCCTCGACCCACTCGCCGCGTTTGGCCAACTGATAGCCAAGGTTTCGATGGGCGTTGACGTCGGCAGGGTCGATTTCCAGCGCTTGCTGGAACTGTTCGAGCGCCTCGTCGATCCGATTGGCCTCGATAAACGCGCAACCGAGATTCGTGTGCGCCACGCTGTTTTTTTCCGTCACGCACAACGTGCGCGTGAAAAGCGCAATGCTGTCGCGCCAATAGGTCGTCTGTATGCCGGCGAGGACCGCCAACGCGAGCGCAATCGCACCCGTGGCACACGCGAGGACCGGTTTCGGAATGCGCGTCTCGGACAAACCGTAGACCGCCATGATGAATATTCCGATCAGGGGCACGTACGTGAAACGGTCCGCATAGGCGAAGTATCCCCATTGTATGACTTGACTAACGGGCGCTAATCCGACCAAAAAGAAGAGCCATCCGACAATCAGATATGGACGCGTGCGCACGAACGCCGCCGTCCCCAATGTAATGGCGATAAGGAACGCCATGGACCCCGCAACAACCGCGCCCGAATGCGGAACGCTTTCGCGTGGATAGAATGCGGCCAAGTTTGCGGGCCAGATCGTTTTCCAGAGGTAGATGACGGTCGTTTCCACCGCCATTGCGAGCCGCCCCGTCAGGGGCGTCTGGTAGTTCAGTTCGAAGTTGCCCATTTTCAGCGAACCCCAAAGCGTAAGCCCCGTTAGGAGCGTCGCCATCGCAAACAGGGGCGCCTTTTCGAAAACGAGCCACGCGAAACGGCGAATTCCGCCACCGTCGTAGCGCTTGAGTGGCCACAGATCCCACAAGAGCAACGTGAACGGAAACACGACGAAGGATGGTTTTGCCAGCAAGCCAAGCAGGCCGCATGCAAGGACTGCCGCGTAACGCCACGCACCCGGACGTTTCGCGTAGGCGCCGTGCGCTTCTAAGCCGAGAAACCAGAACAACGCGCTCAACAGACCTTTGCGTTCCCCCACCCACGCCACGGGTTCGACGTGCAGCGGGTGCAGCGCGAACAGCAGCGCCACCGCCGCGCCGCACCAAAACGAAGACGTCGCGCGGCGAAGGAGATGAAACAGCAGCAGCGTGTTCACGATGTGCAGGAGCAGATTTGTCGCGTGATGTCCCGCAGGCCGCAGTCCGAACAACGTACAATCGAGCATGTGCGAGAACCACGTCACTGGTTGCGGATATTGACGTCCGCTCATGGACAGCGCCCAGAGAACGCTTTCGCGCGTGAAGCCCGCCTTGACGTGCGGGTTCCCCGTCACGTACTGGTCGTCGTCGTAATTGACGAAGGAGTGGCCAAGAACTTGGCCGTAGACGAGCACGCAGGCCAGGGCAAGCCCGACGTTAATCAGAACGACTACGCGGCGCGACGTGAATGGCGCACGGGGCACGTTAGCTTTCGTTTTAGGTTGCGATTTCATCGGGCATAGCCTCACCCCACTTTGGCCACAATCAACCCCACATCGCGTAGTCTATCTTGCTGGCGAGCCAAGGCCAATTCATAGATCGCCTGGCCGTTCAGCCAGAATTTCGGAGTGGTTCCGAACGCGCACGCGAGCAGCCAAGCGGTCTCGGTCGTGATGGCGCGGCGCACCCGGCATATCTCGTTTACGCGGCGGACCGAAACGCCAATATGCTTGGCCAAATCGGTCTGCGAGAGGGCCAGGGGCCTGAGAAATTCCTCCTCGAGAATCTCGCCCGGATGTACCGGAACCGCAGGAATGTCGATGACTGCCATAACCTCAAATCCTAACGCGATTGCCAACGTGAAATACGGTAACCTATACAAGAGAGTACTCCTTCGTCGATAAACGCGCAACACGGCAGCAACAGGGCTGTGGACGTGAAGATATGGGTGAAGGCCAGTTCAACGGCGGTGGTCCGAGATGCTATACTCGCGGGCGCGGGACGGGAAAACCGGGTAAGGAGTACGGTTATGCGCGTGTTGGTGACAGGCGGAGCGGGATACTTGGGATCGTCATTGGTTCCTTTGCTCCTCGAGCGCGGTCATGCGGTGCGCGTGTTCGACCGTTTCTGTTTCGGCGCGGACTCGCTCGATGGCGTCAAGGAGCATCCCGCGTGCGAGATCGTGCGCGGCGATATCCGCCGACTCCAGGAAACGCCGGACCTGCTCGTGGATGTGGATGCGATCGTTCATCTGGCGAGTCTATCGAACGATCCCTCTTGCGACCTCGATCACGACATGACTTTCGACGTCAACGTCGAGAGTACGCGGGAACTCGCGAAGAAGGCCGTGCAGCAGGGCGTTCGGCGTTTTGTGTTCGCGTCGTCGTGCAACGTCTACGGCAAAGGCGTGTTCGACATTCTGGACGAGGAGAGTCCTGCGAATCCGGTTTCGGCGTTCGGCGCGAGCAAGCTCGAGGGCGAACGCATTGTGCTTGGCATGAAAAGCGGTTTCTTCGAGCCGGTCGTGGCGCGCACGGCGTCCATGTTTGGCTGCTCGCCTCGGATGCGGTTCGATGTGGCCGTCAATCACATGGTGGCGACGGCGTTG
Source organism: Candidatus Hydrogenedentota bacterium (assembly GCA_903925285.1). Classification (GTDB taxonomy): domain Bacteria; phylum Hydrogenedentota; class Hydrogenedentia; order Hydrogenedentales; family SLHB01; genus DSVR01. The sequence goes on from CAIYET010000149.1 coordinate 3,213, forward strand.
CGTACGGGCGGGATTAAGGTGCTTGGCGGCGGCGGCCAATGGCGTCCGTTCCTGCATGTGCGCGATGCGGCGCGTGCGCTGTCGATGCTCATGGAAGCGCCCGCCGCGAAGGTTTCCGGGCAAACGTTCAACAGTGGCGGCGACGATCTCAATTATCAGATCGTCGAGCTTGCGCGATACGTGGCGAAAACGCTCGGCTCGGTCATGATCGAGGTGCCCAAAGACGACGACGATCTGCGCACGTATCGCGTGCAGTTCGGCAAGATTGGCGACGCCATCGGATTCCGCCCGGAGCATACGGTTGAAGAAGGCATCGCGGAATTGCGCGACGCCATCGCGGGCACGAATCTCGATCCGTTCGCCGAGCCTCATTCGAACGTCCGCCGCATGAAGCAATTGCTGGCGACGCCCGTCGACGAAGGCGGCGAACCCATTGCAGCGCGCTTCGTCAGCGTGCTTCGGCCCTGTCTCGGCCCTGAAGAAGAGGCGGCTGTCGTCGAAGCGTTGCATAGCGGCTGGCTGACCTCCGGCCCGCAGGTACAGACGTTCGAAAAGGCGCTTGCGGAAACGGTCTCGTCGCCGCATGTGGTTGCGGTGTCATCATGCACGGCGGCGCTGCACCTGTGCCTTGTCGCGCTCGGCGTGAAACCGGGCGACGAGGTCATCACGTCGCCATTGACATGGGCCTCGACAGGCAACACGATTCTCAACATGGGCGCGAAGGTGATATTCGCGGATATTCGGTCCGGCTCGCTGAACATCGACCCGGCAGCCATCGAACGCGCCGTTACGCCGCGCACGCGCGCGATCATGCCCGTCGACATGGCGGGGTTGCCTTGCGATCTCGGCGCGATCCATGCCGTCGCGCGCAAGCATGGCCTCGCGGTCGTCGAGGACGCGGCGCATGCGCTGGGCGCAGCGTACAAGGGCACGCCCATCGGCGCCTACAGCGACTACACGTGCTTCAGTTTCTACGCTATCAAGAACATCACGACGATGGAAGGCGGCGCTATCGCGGTCAAAGACGCGGACGCGGCGGCGCATCTGCGCATGCTGGCCTCGAACGGTATGGCGGAGACCGCCTGGGAACGCTACGGCCGTAGCGCGGTGGCGCATCCATCCGAAGTGGTCGAACCGGGCTACAAGTACCTGCTCGGGAACGTCGGTGCGGCAATGGGCGTCGAGCAACTCAAGAAGTTCGCGCATTTCAAGGCCGCGCGAAAGCGCCTCGCGCACATGTATGGTACCGCGCTCGCAGGTATCGACGAAATCGTGCTGCCCGAAACGTCGGACGAGTCGGAGCATGCGTGGCACCTGTATATTATCCGGTTCCGGCTCGACCAGTTGACGAAATCGCGCGACGAAATCGCGGCGGCGTTGCGGCGCGAGAACATCGGTACGGCCATCAATTTCTATGGTCTTCATCTACATCGCTACTATCGCGAGACGCTCGGCCTGCGTCCGGAAGACCTACCCGAAGCCACGGCAGCGTCGTTCGAGGTATTGTCGTTGCCGCTGCATCCGGGAATGACCGACAAGAACGTGCATGAAGTGGCCGAGGCCCTGAAGAAAGTCCTAGCGCACGCACGAAAATTAGGAATTAGGAGTTAGAAGTTAGGAGTTAGAAGTTAGAATAGCGCTGCCGCCCAAATTCATTCTAACTCCTAACTCCTAACTCCTAGAGGAGACGCGATGCTCGCGGGAAAGAAAGTAGTCGTGGTCATGCCGGCGTACAACGCTGCGGCCACGGTCCGCCAGACGTACGACGAGGTAATGGCGCAAGGCGTCGTGGACGAAGTCGTGCTGGTCGACGACGCCAGCAAGGACGACACGGTCGCCATCGCGAAGACGTTGCCGAAAACCACCGTGCTGGCCCATCCGAAGAACCGCGGCTACGGCGGCAACCAGAAATCGTGCTACAAACTCGCGATCGAGCTTGGCGCGGACGTCATCATTATGGTCCACCCCGATTACCAATATACGCCGCTGTTGATCCCCGCGATGGCCAGCATGATTGCGAACGGACTTTATCCTTGCGTGCTCGGCTCGCGCATTCTCGGCGGGCACGCGCTGCAAGGCGGCATGCCCATCTGGAAGTATTTCTCGAACCGTACGCTGACACTGGCGGAGAACGTGCTGCTCGGCGCCAAACTCAGCGAGTATCACACCGGCTACCGGGCCTTTTCGCGCACGCTGCTCGAGAGCCTTGACCTGAGCCACAACTCGGACGACTTCGTGTTCGACAATCAGATGATCGCACAAATCCTGTGGGCCGGCCACGCCATCGGCGAGGTGACGTGCCCGACGAAGTACTTCACGGAGGCGTCGTCCATCAACCTGCAACGCAGCATCACCTACGGCATCGGCTGCATGTCGACCGCACTTACGTTCCGTCTCGCGAAGATGGGGATCGTTCGTTCTCGGCTGTTTCCGCGATCCGGGACTCGGCCGACGTGACGCAACCGGGCAATAACGAGAATCGCTTCCAGGATTTCTTCGAGGAAGCAGGATACGTCGCGCTCAAGAACCATCTCTACAATTACCGCCTGCGCAAACGCGCCGTCGAGCACGCATTTCGCGGCGAATCGCCCTCGCGGATCCTCGAAGTCGGCAGCGGCATCTCGCCCGTCATGACCAAGAGCGACCGCATCGTCTATTCCGAATTGTCGCCACTGGCGTGCCGCACGTTGAAAACGCTCACCCCGCAAGGATGCCATGTCAGCGCGGACGCCACCCGCCTGCCGTTTGCGGCGGCGGCGTTCAGCCACGCGATTGCCTCGGAAGTCATCGAACACATCGAAGACGACCGCGGCGCGTTACGCGAACTCGAGCGCGTACTGCGGCCCGGCGGACGCCTTATTTTGACGTTCCCGCATCGCAGGGCATATTTCGGCATCGACGATCGTTACGTCAAACATTGGCGGCGCTACGATTGGGATGACATTGCGACACTTCTCGACGAAACAGGTTTTCGTCCGCTGTACGTGCGGAAAGTCCTCGGTCCCTTCGAAAAGGCGGTCATGAGTATGGCGGTCCGCTGTTTCGAAGGGCTGACTCACCTTCAGGCTTCAGGCTTCAGACGTCAGGCTTCAGGAAGTGCGATGCAGCCTGAAGTTTGGGCGCGAACATGGCTCAGGCCCCTGTGGGCCTTCGCGAATACCATCGCGTCCATCATCGCCACATTCGACGCCTGGATTATCCCGCGCGCCTGGGCCAGCGTACTACTCGTCGTGGCTACGAAGAAGCAGACCTAAAAAAGGCAATTCCTGCCTGGAAATACTTTGCGCCCCTGATGTCCTTTGGGCCTCGTACCTTGCAAACACCTTACCCGATCGCGCCGTCTCCGAATTCGCCCGTACGGATGCGGATCGCTTCTTCTATGGGGGCGACGAAGATCTTTCCGTCGCCGATCTGGCCCGTGGCGGCTGTCTTGACGATCGCCGCGACGACTTTTTGCAGGTCTTCGTCGTGAACGACGGTTTCGATTTTCACTTTGGGCAGGAACTCGACGTAGTACTCGGCGCCGCGGTACAGTTCTTTGTGGCCCTTCTGCCGTCCGAATCCCTTGACCTCGGTAACCGTAAGCCCTTGAACCCCGGCGGCCATGAGCGCCGACTTGACCTCATCGAGTTTGTGCGGCTTGATGATGGCTTCCACTTTCTTCACGAATGCAATTCCTCCAAAGGTTTCCGGTTCGTATCGTAGCGCATGAGTAGGCACGAAAGAAACAGGGGCGGGACGGCATATTGCGATGCGTCCCGCCCGTGACGTTTAGGCGTGTTGCGTTATGCCCAGGTAATGGCGCCGGGCTTTTCGAATACGAGGACTTGTTTGAAGAACGCGACAGCCTTCTTGAGACCTTCCATGCTGGACATGAGGCTGTCTTCGTGTTCGATGCTGATAACGCCGTCGTAACCGACCATGCGCAACGTGGACACGAAATCGTTCCACCATTCCATCGAGTGGCCGTAGCCACAGGTGCGGAAGATCCACGAGCGGTTGATCTCGTCGCCGTAATGTTTCGTGTCGAGGACGCCATTGACGGCGGTGTTGTACGGATCGACCTTCGAGTCTTTGGCGTGGACATGGAAGATCGCTTTGCCGAGCTTGCGCGCAACGATGATCGGGTCCATGCCCTGCCAGAACAGGTGGCTGGGATCGAGGTTTGCGCCGAGGTTCGCACCGCACTCTTTGCGGAGCTTGAGCAGCGTCTCGGTGTTGTACGCGACGAATCCGGGGTGCATCTCGAACGCGACCCGGACGCCGTGGTCGGCTGCGAACTTGGCCTGTTTGCTCCAGAACGGGATCACCTTCTTGGTCCATTGCCAGTCGAGGATTTCGAGGAAGTCGGGCGGCCATGCGCAGGTGACCCAATTCGGCTTCGTCGAGTTGTCGTCGGCGCCGGGGCAGCCCGAGAAGTCGATGACGGTCTTGATCCCGAGTTTCTCGGCGAGCTTGATCGCGTTGGTCTGCACGGCGATGTTTGCCGCCGCAAAGGCCTTGTCGGGATGCAGGCAGTTGCCGTGGCAACTCAGCGCGCTGATCTCGAGACCTTCGCCATGCAGCATGGCTTTGAACTCCTTGCATTTTGCGTCCGACGCCAGCAGTCCTTGCACATCGATGTGCGCCGAGCCAGGGTAGTTGCCCACGCCGAGTTCGACCGCTTGCAGTCCGAACGGGCGCAGGATGTCGAGGGTTTCTTTCAGCGATTTCGCGCTGAACATCGCAGTCAGACAACCGAGTTTCATGTCGTTTCCTCCTGTCTTCCGTTTTAGGCTTTAGGCTTTAGGCTTTAGGCTTTAGGCTTTAGGCTTTAGGCTGTAGGAACTGCCTACAGCCTACAGCCTAAAGCCTAAAGCCTAAGCAGTAGTTATTTCACCGGTTCCCATTTCTTCGTGGCTGAGGCCTTCTCGACGGCTTGAAGCACTTTCTGGCATTTGACGGCGTCATCGAACGTCGAATACGGTGCTTTCTTGCTGCCGAGGTTGTTCAGGAAATCGTAGATCTCGTGTACGAACAGGTGTTCGTAGCCGATGATGTGGCCGGCGGGCCACCACGCCTTCATGTAGGGATGGCCCGGATCGGTCGCGTGAATGCGGCGGAAGCCTTGGGCGAGCGGCGGATCGTTCCGGTTGAAGTACTGGAAGAAATTCATGTCTTCCTGGTTCCAGAGCACGGAGCCTTCGCTGCCGTAGATTTCGATGCTGTTGAAGTTGCGGCGTCCGGGCGCGAACCGCGTTGCTTCGAAGGTCGCAAGCGTATCTGCGCCTTTGATGCGGCCAAGGAAAATCGCCGCGTCATCCACATCGACCGTATCCATCTTGCCCGAGCGTTTCTCGCCGGACTTGCCGGAGATACCCGTGTCGGACTCGGATACAAAACGCTTCTTGATAAACGTCTGCATGGTCGAGCAGACCTCGGACACGTCGCCGACGAGGTACTGGCACAGGTCGACGATGTGCGCGCCAATGTCGCCGAGCGCGCCGGATCCGGTGTGTTTTTTCTTCAGACGCCATACCATCGGGAAGTTCGGATCGACGATCCAGTCCTGCTGATAGGCCGCGCGAAAATGGAAGATTTTCCCCAACTCACCACCGGCGATCATTTTCTTGATAGTCCCCACGGCCGGCGCGAACCGGTACGAGAACCCGCACATGTGTTTGACGCCCGCCTTCTTGACTGCGGCGAGCATCGCCTCCGCATCGGCGAGCGAATTCGCAAGCGGCTTCTCGCAGATGACGTGCTTGCCGGCCTTCGCGGCGGCGATCGCGAGCGGGGGATGTAGGAAGTTCGGCGTGCACACGTCCACGATATCGATGTCCGGACGGTTCACGATGGCTTCCCAGTCCAGGCTGGTTTCCTGCCAGCCGTACTTGTCCGCGACCGCCAGTTCTTCGGGGAACTTGCCGCACAGGACTTTCATGACGGGTTCGACGGGCAGGTCGAAAAACATACCCACTTTCCGCCACGCGTTACTATGCGTCTTGCCCATGAACTGTGCGCCGATGAGCGCTACATTGACTTTCTTCTTGGCCATGGTACTTTCTCCTAATTTACCTTTATCCTTCAGCCTGCAACAGTCAATAGTGCCATCTCACAACATGCAGGTCAAGTCCGCCCACTCCGTTTCAACAGCAACCGCGCGGACAACGTCACGGACGCCGCCGCAATTGCGAGCGAAATGGCCGTGTCGACCGGCAGCCCGCTTGCGGGATCGAACGGATCCGTGCCCGCGCGGAACTCGGCCGCGTTCGTCGTGCCGTCGCCGTCGAAATCGTTATCGCCGTCCAGAATACCGTCGGGCGCGAGGGAACCGTTGTTGCCCGTCACGTCACCGTCTTCGGGATCGAAGGGGTTCTGGATGCCCGGCGTCGTTGGATCGAGGTCGCGCGTCTCGTCGTAATCCGATAGGCCGTCGCCATCCGTATCGACGTCGACGCCGCCGGGGCCGCGAAAGCGGAACGTCATCGTGGGCGCCGAGGCGCTAATCGAGGAGACACGGAGATACGACGGGGCGCCGTCCCACCATGCGGTGTTGGGCATCGTATCAGGCCCGCAGAATGTGTAAGCCGGGGATTTCCAGAAGTCGGTCACATCGCCATAATCGATGTCGTGTTCCATATGCCATTGGCCGTCCGCTTGGACCAGCGTGACCTCGAAATGCTTCGCCAACGTTTGCTCGTTGTCGTTGTTGCTGCCTAGCCTGTCGCAATGCCATATCGCCAGGCCGGCGTCGGGCAACCTTGCGTCGCGCCCGGTCTGCTGCCGGTTCTCGATCATGTAGTATTCGTTCGGATTCGTCGGATGCGGGAATTTGTAGACCACGTTGGAACCTGCTATCGCGGAGAGGTTCGACGGCGCTGCGGGACAGATCTGGGTCGCCGACCATCCGGCGAGATCCTTGAGGTACGCGCACGGCTGTACCGGGTTCAGGTCGAAATTGCCGTAGCCCATGAGGCAGAAGGCGCCCACGCCGGTCGAGTCGTATCCATAGTCGTACAGGTCCGGCCAACTGCACACCATGTGGCCGTTTTCATGACAGAAGGTGCCTATGTGGAGGATCGATCCCAAGTTCGTGATCTGGTAGTTGCCCGCGAACAGGCCGCCAACTTCAAATAGTGGCAGCAATGAACTCGAGTGAGGCCAGAGTCCCGTCGACCAAGGGCTTCCCGTGGGGCCTGCGTAGAAACAGTTCACCGCATCGATGATGGTATCGCCGTTGCCATATTCCTGGAAGTCGAAACCACCGTCCGCCAACGCCTGCAACGCCTCGCGAATAAGCTCCTTCGCCTTGAGACTATCGACATCGAGCGGATCGTCGTAATAAGATTTTGGCTTCGAGGCCCGGTGGTAGGTCGGCGGCACGTAGTTCGTATACGTGAGCTGGCCGTACGAGACCTCGTAGAAATAGTCGCGTACCGAGCCATTGTTGCCGTTGTCGGCGTAGCCCGGTTCGTTGCAGAGGCGCTCGACTTCGCTGGGCGGTATGGTTGCGGGCCGGTCCGAGAAATCCACGAGCAGGCAAATGCCCCGCGTGTTGCCTTGCCACGGCGAAGCGCCCATGTCCTTGGCGGCGGCCTTTTCCATGCGTACCTTGGCGCGCGCGGCCAGCACGTGCGCGCGGACGGTTGCTTGGTCCTGGCGCAGGTGCGGTGTGAGTTGCGCCTTGCCCCCATACGATTCCGTCGCGGCAATGCCCGTCGAAAGCAGTTGCGTGCCGTCGCGCGACAACTCCGCATAGCAGGCATCGCCCGTAGCCGAATCGAGCACCAGTGTGTAGCCGTCAACCGATTCGACGATCCGATAGTACTCGTCGCCCCATACCCGTACCTGGATGAGGGCGCCATTGGACTGCCGCCACTCGAATACCTTGTCCCAGACAGGCGCCGCGCACACCGTACCTGCCACTCCCAGCACCACGATGAGCGCCACACATGCGATGTCTCGTCGAAGGTTCATTTCACGTTCGCTCCATGTGCTCCAGCGACATCCAAGTTTCCAGTATAGGACCACAGCGTCGCCGCGTCAAGCGAAAGGGATATTGAACTGAACGGCGCGGCGTAGTAAACTCTCTTGCTGGGTAAATGAACGGAAATCGGAGATCCGCAATGAGTACTGCACATGAGCATACGATTGAAACGCGCGAGTTCCAGGCCGAGGCCCGGCAGGTGTTGGACCTTATGGTTCATGCCATTTATTCGAATCGGGACATTTTTCTGCGCGAGTTGATCTCGAATGCGTCGGACGCATTGGACCGGTTGCGTTTCGAGGCGATCGCGCAACCGGAACTGATCCCCGCGGACACGGAATTGCATATCGCGATCGCCGTGGACAAGGACGCGCGCACGTTGTCCATCAGCGACAACGGCATCGGCATGCACCGCGACGATGTGGTCAGCCTGATCGGGACGATTGCTAAATCGGGCACGAAGGAATTCATCCGCCAGATTCAGGATGCGCGCAACGCCGCCGCGCCCGAGTTGATAGGCCAGTTCGGCGTCGGGTTCTATTCGTCGTTCATGGCCGCGGACAAGGTCGCGCTGATTACGCGCCACGCGGGCGACGAGACGGCCACGAAATGGGAATCGTCGGGCGAGTCGACGTACACGATCGAAGAGGCCGAACGCGCCGAGCAGGGTACGACCGTCATCGTCCATCTGAAACAACCCGACGCGGACAACGGTCTCGCGGATTATGCGCAGGCATGGAAAATCAAGGAGGTCGTCAAGAAGTACTCCGATTTCGTCGCCTATCCGATCCGCATGGACGTTGAGCACACGAACGACAAGGACGAAACGAGCGTCGAGACCGAGATCCTAAACTCGATGAAGGCGATTTGGCTGCGTGAGGATGAGGTTGGCAACGAGGAATACCACGAGTTCTACAAACACATTTCGCACGACTGGACCGAGCCGCTCGAAGTCATCCGCGCGCGCATGGAAGGCGTGCTGCTGTACCGTCTGCTCTTGTTCATTCCGTCGCACGCGCCGCTCGACCTGTTCATGCGCGACGCGCGGCACGGCGTGCAGTTGTACGTGAAGCGGATTTTCATCATGGACGATTGCGAGGCGTTGCTGCCGCCGTATCTGCGGTTCGTGCGCGGCGTGGTCGATTCGGAAGACCTTTCGTTGAACATCTCGCGCGAAATCCTGCAACAGGACAAACAAATCGAGCGCATGCGCATGGGCGTCACGGGCAAGGTGCTCGACGAACTGGGCGCGATGCGCGAGCGCAATCCCGAGAAATACCTGACGTTCTGGAAGGAGTTCGGGCGTGTACTCAAGGAGGGGCTGTTCCAGGCGCCGGAAAAGCGCGAGGACTTGCTCAAGCTGTGCCTGTTCGCATCGACATTTTCCGCGACGGACCTCACGACGCTCGAGGACTATGTCGCGCGAATGAAGGACGGCCAGACGGACGTCTATTACATGACCGGCGAATCGCGCAAAGCCGTCGAGGATTCGCCGCATCTCGAAGCGTTCCGCGCGAAGGGGTACGAGGTGTTGATCCTCGACGAACCGGTCGACGAGGTCTGGACTGCGTCCGTGTTCGAGTTCGAGGGCAAACGGCTCCAGAGCGTGGGCAAGGGCGACGTCGAACTGGGCACGGACGACGAGCGCAAACAGGCCGAGGAATCACGAAAAGAGCAACGCGAAATCCATGCGTCGCTATTCGAGTGCCTCAGTGCGAAACTCGACGACTGCGTGAAAGAAGTCCGGCTGTCGGCACGACTCACGGAATCGCCCGCATGCCTAGTAGGCGAAACCGGCGACCTCTCGCCGCAACTCGAACAGTTGCTGCGCGCCGCCAATCAGACGGTCCCGCTCGTCAAGCGCATTCTCGAAGTCAACGCCGATCACGAGATCCTGCGCAAGTTGCAGGCGATCTACGACGCGAACCGCGAAGACCCGTGTATCGAAGACTACGCACGGTTGCTGTACGGCCTGGCCGTGCTCGCCGAGGGCGGACAATTGCCCGATCCAGCCGCATTCAGCAAACGAGTGGCCAGCGTCATGGTCGTGGCCATGCCGTAGCGAAAGGCTTTAGGCTTTAGGCTGTAGGCCGTAGAAGAGCGGTAATTCATCCTTCATCCTACAGCCTAAAGCCTAAAGCCTAAAGCCTAGGACAGGCTCACTCGTGCTGCCTTGACACCTGCTCGCCGACATCATCGATCACAGGTGTCTCAACGCCACGCACCAATCGCCGGACGCGAACGGCCAGATCGTCGAACAAACTGTAGGCCACCGGTGTCGCGAGCAGCGTAAAAAGCAGCGACAGCGTCTGGCCGCCGACAACGACGCTGCTGATGGTTTTGTTGGTTGCGGCTCCGGCGCCGCTGGAGATCAACAAGGGGAGCATGCCGAAGACAAACGCAACGGTGGTCATCAGGATAGGCCGGAGCCGGTCGAGGTTCGCGTCGATGATGGCTTCGTAGCGCGGGAGGCCTGCCTGCCGCAATTGGATGGTGTGGTCAATCTGCAGGATGGCGTTTTTGTTGACGACGGCGAACAGGACGAGAATGCCGAGTATCGAGAAGATGTTGAGCGACTGGTTGAACAGGAGCAGGGAACACAGTGCGAATGGGAAGGTGACGGGGAGCGCCAGCAAAACGGTAATGGGGTGCAGCCAAGACTCGAATTGAGCCGCCATAACGAGGTAGGCAAAGGCAAACGCCATGAGAAACACCGTAAGGAAGGCTGCGAACGCCCGGGCCATTTCCTTGGTCTTGCCCACAAGCGTGGTGTGGTATTCGGGCCCCATGTTCAGGGCGGCGGCTTCCTCGTTCATGGCATCGACCAGGGCCTGGAGCGAAGCGCCCTTCTCCGTGTTCGCGTAGATGGTTACCTGCCGTGCGCGGTTGAGCCTGTCGATCTGGGCAGGGCCGGTGCTCTCTTCAAAGCGGACGACATCGCTCAGCGGGACTGCGCCACGCAAGGTCGAGGGAAGGGTCGCCATCTGTAATAGTTCCACATTGTTGCGGCTTTCCGTGCCGGCGCGCACGCGGACGTCGTACATCTCGCCCTTGTCGGCGTAATCGGACACTTTGTCGCCCGCGAGCAGCAGGCGGATCGTGGTTGCAATGTCGCTGACGGCGACGCCAAGATCATCGGCCTTGTCGCGGTCGATGATGACGCCATACTGCGGTTTGCCGACGATGAGGCTCGAATCCACATCCACCGCGCCGGGGACCTGTTTGAGCCGTTCCATGAGTTTGCCGGCATACGTTTCCAGTTTCTTGGCGTCGGGACCGGCGACCACGTAAAAGCCGGACACCGCCGCACCCGCGCCGATCGGGTCCCGCAGCAACACGCTTACGCGGAGGTTCTGGGCGCGGTACTTGGGAACGATGTCATTGCGGATGAAATCCATGAGGTCCGCTTGCGAGAAGGATCGTTCCTTTATATCGACCAAGTGGACGAGGACATTGCCCAGGTTGGCGACGCGTTGTTCGGTGTCGGCCGTGCTGGCGACGGTGTACTTAACGCCGTTGAGTTGTCGAACATCGCGGGCGACTTGGGCGACCAGGAGTTGCGTGGCTTCGAGCGATGAACCTTCAGGGGCACGAACCTGAATCAGAAACTCCGACTCGTCTTCGTCCGGGATGAAATTCTTGGCCACATGCTTCATTTGGAAGGGAATCGACACGAGCAGAAGCAACACGCTCAGGACCACGAGCCAACGGTGGTGCAGCGCGAATTTGAGCATGACGAGATACGTCTTCTCGATGTAATGATAGAAGCCGCGCTGTTTCGAGGCCGCGCGGGCGTGTTCCGCTTCAAACTCGGTCGACGCATGTCCATTGGCGCCATTTTTCCGGGCGGGCCGCTTCAGCCAGCGTGAAGCCAGCATGGGCGTCAGGCTGAAGCTGACAATCATGCTGATGACGATCGCCGAGGCCATAGTCACGCCGAAACCTTTCATGAAGCGTCCGACGATACCTTCCATGAAGGCGATGGGAAAGAAGACGGCAACCAGCGATAGCGTGATGGCGAGTACGGCCAATCCAATCTCCTTGGTGGCGGCGAACACGGCCTCGCGGGGACTAAAGCCCTTCTCTTCGATGTACCGGAAAATGTTCTCCAATACGACGATGGCGTCGTCGATTACGATACCCACGGACAACGCCAGCGCGAGCAGCGTGAGCATGTTTAGCGTATAACCCATGTAGTAGACAACGAAGAACGTACTGATCACGGAGGTGGGGATCGCCAAGGCGGAGATAAGGGTCGTGCGGATGTTGGACAGGAAAACGAGCACGACGACCGCTGCGAGAATACTCCCCAGCACCAGATGCTCTTTCACGGTATCCACGGAGCTCTGAATATAGACGGACTGGTCGCGCACCACCTCGACTTGATATCCCTGGGGCATGCTCTTGAGAAGTTCGTCCAGCCGTTCGCGGAGGTTTCGGACGACTTCGATCGTGTTGGTGCCGGACTGTTTGCGGATATCGAGAAGTATCGCGGGCGTTTCATTGAGTTGCGCGAGGCTCTTGGCCTCCTCGGCGCCGTCCTCGACGTCGCCGACGTCGCTGATCCGAACGATGTGGCCGTTTCGGTTAACGATGGAGATCCGCTCCAATTCCTTCATGGAGCCGACACGGCCAAGCGTACGAACGGTGAGTTCCTTGGCGCCTTCCTTGACGGTGCCGCCGGGGATTTGGGCGTTGTTGATTTGTAAGGCACGGGCAACCTGCGGCACGGTGAGATCGTAGGCGCGGAGTTTCTGGGGATCGAGCAGGACATTGATCTGCCGTTTCTGGCCGCCGACCAACGCCACCTGGCCCACGCCGTTGATCGTCTCCAAGCTGCGCCGAAGTACGCGGTCCGCGTACTCGGTAATATCCTTGATGGGAAAGGGGCCGGAAAGCGCGAGCGTCAACACCGGAACGGCGTCGGGATCCAGTTTCATGATCAAAGGCTGGCGGATGTCTTGCGGAAGGTCTGAAAGAATGCCGTTGATCTTGTCCCGCACTTCCTGCGAGGCCACGTCGATGCTCTTTTCGAGCTTGAACCAGATGATGACCTGCGAGATGCCTTCCGAGGAGATGGACCGGAGTTCGTCGATGCCGCTGATGGTATTGACGGCTTCCTCGATCTTATCGGTAATTTCGGTTTCGATTTCTTCGGGGGCCGAGCCGGGCAAGGCGGTGACTACCGTGATAATGGGCATGTCGATTTTCGGGAAGCGGTCCATGCCCAGCCGGGTGTAGCCGGTAACGCCGAGAAGCACCATGATCAGGATCAGAACGGCGGCAAAGACGGGGCGCCGGACGCACAGTTCAGCGAGTTTGTGCATTAGGGCTTGGCCTCGTCCGTCTTGGCAAGCGTATCGGGAGCGGCTACGACGGCGTCATCCGCGGTAATCCCCGATTTCACATACACGCGGTCGCCCAGGATTTCGTCCACTTCCACCACTTTCTCGACCGTTTTGCCCTCGCGGACTACATAAACCCGAGCCACTTCACCCGTCCGTATTACAGCGCTCGTGGGAAGTGCCAGCCGTTCGGTCTTGCCCGGCAGCACCAGTTCCACCGAGGCGAAGAAGCCGGGCCGCAGTACTTTGTCGGGATTGGCCACCAGCGCCTCGGCGGATAGCGACCGTGAATTGCTCTCAAGTGAGGGGGCGATGTATTTCACTTCCCCGGTGAACGTTCTGCCGGGGAAGGTCTCGACTGTGAACGTGACCTGTTGCCCTTGATTCACGAGGGCGGCGTACTGTTGCGGGACGGTGAGCATGAGACGAAGCGGGTCCACTTTGACGAGCGAGACGACCTTCGAGCCTGCTCCCGTGGAACTGGTGGTGACCCGTTCTCCCTCGGACACATGCTTTGCCGCAACCCACCCGCTAAACGGCGCCGTGATCGTAGTGTCCGCGACCGTTTTCTCGAGGATATCGACCCGGGCCAGAACGGTCTGGAGACTCTGATACAGTTGTCTGGCACGGTGCATGGATTGTTGATGCTGCTGGTGTGCCGTCTCGTATTGCGTCCGCGCTTGATCGAATACGCTTTGGGCGATGGCGCCTTGGGCGAGTAGGGCTGCGTAACGGTCGAAATTGGCCTTGGCCAAGCTTAACGACGCCTTCGCGGCGCATACGTCCGGTTGCTGCTCGACTTCAAACGGGCGCTGGGGATCTTCCCAGCCCAAGGCCGCACGGATTTCGGCGGCGGCCGCACGTCCTTCTTTTAGGCTGTTTTCCGCGTCCCTGGGGTCAACGGTCACGAGCACATCGCCCTTTTCGACCAGACTTCCGCATTCCACACGGACTTCTTTGACGATCCCGCTTGCCGTGCTGGCGACTTCCGATTGCTGGTCGGCCACCACATTTCCGGTCAGGCGAAGATAGTTGTCTTCGATCTTGACCTCAGGACGGATCGTTGGAATAGCGCTCGCGTCCGCGTCCGCCGATTGCGCCGAGGGGACGTTTTGCGCGGTCGTATAGCCGAGCGTCAACTTCCCTTTCGCACTTGCGTATGCCGGAAACCAGGGTCTAAGCGCTACGAAACCCGCCACCCCGGCGGCCACAACCACAATTCCTGCAATGTACTTCGTTCTGCTCATGCTTGATCCTTTGGACGGCGTCCACCTCGCCTATTTTGGGCTGCTGTATCGCTTTTCGCGCGGATCCGGCGCGGACTGACTTCCTGTGCGAACGATCGCGCTTCTTCGGCGTCGACGAGGCGCAGCAGTTCGTTCATGACCGCCTGACGTTCTTTGCGGCTGGGCGCGAACATGCCCAATATCTCCAATATCAACAATCCGTCCAGCGCCAACGCGATGATCGTCGTGAAGGCCACGGGAAGTCCGGACATGTTGAGTTCATCGAGCAGCGAGTCTCTGGCTTCCTGAGCGGGTTTGAGAAGTTTGGGATCATGCGCGCCTGCGGCCAGCAACGCGGCGGCAATCCCCTTCAATTTGCCCTCCTGAAGAAACTCCGAAGAGAGAATGTGCGCCTTCAGTTCCTGGGCCGGGCCCTCTGGGAGTTTCGCGGCCTCCGTCTTGCGGGCTTCGGTAAATGCTTTGCGAAGCCTTTCCAGCATGGCCTTCAACAGCGCTTCCTTGGTGCGGAAATGATAAAGCAATCCGCCCTTGCTCACTCCTGCTCTTGCGCTGACCGCATCGAGCGTCAAATGCGCCGCCCCGCTCTCGCGGACAACATCTTCCGCCGCATCCAGAATTGCGTCGCGTGCATTTTGACTTGGACTCATCGGGTCTTCCTTTCGACACCATCAACGGGTCACAACGAAGTATACCGTCCGGACGGTATATAGTCAACAAAAAAAAAGATCTTCCATCATAGTCGACAGACAGTTTCCGGTGTAAGTACTTGTGTTTATCGGGTTTTGCGTTGCGGGGCGAGTTTTTGTTTCGTGGCTATCGGGACGTGGTTTCTGGGGAGGGCGGCAGGTGCGGTGACATCGGCGGCGTTGAAGAGTGCCACAACGGATTATCGGGGCTTGGGCATCGTGAGACAGACCTTGCCGTCGGGAAAATGCAACTCCGTGGCGCACAGCGTGGTCAACTGCCTCAAACCTTCTTCCACAGTGAGGTTCAAGTCGGCCCAGGGACGGGCCAAGGTGCAACGCAGCAGATACGCCAGCATCACGACGAAGGCATGGGCGCGGGTATGGGCCGGGGTGCCCACGCTTGGACGTCGAGGCGGGTTCCGGGGAGCTTCTGGGGGTAGACGAATGTCTTTTCGTGACAGGACTCGCAGTTGACTGGTGCGCCCATGCCGTTGGGGTGGCATCCCGCACAGTCCACGTCTCGATGTTTGTCGTCGAGTGCGAGCTTTCCGCTCTTGGCGTGATCGAAGCCTTTTGGGGACCAATCGGCCCCGTGGCAGGCGGCGCACTGCGCTTTGAGACCCTTAAAGGTTGCGGGGTCTTTGTGGCATTTCTGGCAGGCGACGCTTTCGTGGAAAGCGTTCATCGCAAACCCAGAACGTTTGGCGTGATCGAATCCGGACGACTCGGTCTTCATGTGGCACTGGGTGCAGTCGCCGTTCACGTCATGACACTTCGCACAATCCTGATGCGGATCGTGGCGGACGCGTTTTGGCGCCTCGTCGGTACGGTTGTGGCACCGGTTGCAGTTCTCTTCGGCGTGACAGTCGACGCAACGTTTGCCAAAGGTCTGGACGTGCTCTTTGTGGTTGAAGGTAACCATCATCCCCTCTTCGAGTTTTGGGGTCTGGTAGACCTTCTTGTCTGGTTCCTGGACGTTCGGATGCAATCGTCCGATAATGTCGGTGAGGTCCGGTTTGGGATCGATGGGTTGTCCCGGGGCGCGCTCTGCATGGCATTTGAGGCACGCCGTTTCCCCGCTCCAATCGCGGTGGCACGAGAGGCAGTGCCGGTGGTAGGCGCCCCTCAGGCCGGGTTTCCACAGATTGCCGGGTTCGGTAAAGTTGCCATGGCAGGCACTGCACGGTTGCGGTTTGCCTGCGACTTCGTGATGGTGGCAAAGCGTACAGCCGTCGGACATGGCCTCCATGGACGCGTGCAGCCGGTGCGGGAAAATCACCGGCATATACAACTCGGAGATTTCTTTGATCACTATCACGTCCGGCGAAGACTGGCTTTCCGAAAACCGCTTGTCGGCCTCGGAATCGTTCGGACGTTCGCACGTCTTCAGGCAAGGGGCCTCGGCACTGGGTTTTTCGCAGGTGTGGCACATCGCGCAGATGTCCGATTTCGCCGGTTCCTGTGCCATCGAGAGTGCCGCAAATGACATGATCGCGGCAGCGAGAACAACAGCCGCCCGTCCGAAACCGTATGCGGCATTACGATGGAATTCACTTCGCATTGGCTGCCTCCAGTACTACGGTGGACGATGATTTGGTGCGGGTGAACACGGGGAACACGGTGACGGCGACACGGTAGGCAAATATCATTCCCGCAGTCAGGCCCAGACTAACCAGGACCTCGGCCACACTCGGAACGTAGACGCTTGTCATATACGGCGGACGGTATGCCACGAGAAACACGTTCAATCGGTTCAGGATGATACCGAACATGATCAGACTGCACGCGCTAAACAACGCAGCGGGCGACTTGCGCACGCGCTTGTTGACCAGCATGCCGAGGGGCACGAAAACACCGGCGACAATTTCGATGACAAGCATCACGGAGGCCAAAGACAACGGGAAGAATTGGACGTACGCGCCGCGTATCACGAGGTCGGACAGTTTGGCCACGCAATAGATCCCGAGGAACACGGCCGCCAGCTTGGCCAGTGACGACAGCAAGTCCATCGGGGCGCGGCGTCCGAAGGCCCACGCGGCGCACAACTGTTCGAAGATGACCATCGGGAATCCCACCGCGATGGCGGACAGCAGGAACAGCAGCGGCAGAACCGGCGTGAACCAGAGTCCGCTCGTCTTGTACGGCGCGACCAGAATCAGTGAACCGAGCGCACTCTGATGCATGCACGACAGAACGACGCCAAGTATCAGGAACAGGAACATGATCCGGGGCACAATCTTCCCGCCAAGTTCGAGCAACGTGTTGGAAAGCGCGTTCAGTCGCGACAACGGTCCCGGCAGGCTTACCCGGCCCGCGAACCGCTCGAAGAACATCGGCGAAAACTCGATGTACAGCACCGTCAAATAAGCCATGACGCACATGCCCACTTCAAATAAAACCGAGTTCCCCTGCCACATCCACGGCATGACCGGATGCCACGCATTGTAGTAGCGCCCGAGGTCCATCAGCAGTCCGACAACCGCGAACGAATAGCCGAGCATCGCGGTCAGCAGGGCCGAGCGAACAATGCGTTCATACTTGTGCCGATTGAAAATATGCGTCAGCGCCGCCATCGTAAATCCGCCGGCGGACAGCGCTACGCGCCCCTCGACATCGTAGGCGATCCATAGGCCCCACGGGAAATGGTCGGAAAGATTCGTCGACGCCTCGAGTCCGAAAACGATCCGGTACATCGCCGCCAGAAAGCCTGCCGCCATGACGCCGAGCAGGACAAAGACACCCGTGGTCCAGAACTTGTTAGCGAGTGGCTCACGATGATTTTCCATCATTGGACGGACTCTTTCGACGCGTCCGTTTCTTCCTCCGCCGCGCTAACCTTCATGACGATGCCAAGCAGGCCATAGAGGAGAAGCGGGGGAATGCCATACTTGAATATGCCGTGCTGGAGGGTTTCGGTCAATTGCGGCGTCGGCTTGTCCGGGAGATCGAGCAGGCCAAGCTCCGTCGCCGGGCGGCTCGTGAGGTAGAGCCACGACGTGCCGCCCACTTCAGTCTCGCCATAAACGCGATCGTAGTACACATCGGGCGCTGCTTCGATCTTCGCGTGGGCCAACGCGATCAATTCGCTACGCTTGGCGAAGGTAAAGCAGTTCGGGGGGCACATCTGTACACAGGCCGGGGGTTCGCCACGAGCCTGCATCGTGTCATAACAAAACGTGCACTTGCTCACCACGGGCGTGAAAACATTGTTGTACTCATACGTCGGCACCTCGAAAGGACACGCCAGCATGCAGTATCGGCACCCGATGCATTTCGACGCATCGTAGCTGACCGAACCGTTCGATTCCCGATGCAGCGCCCCTACGATACACGCCGAGACACAGCACGGACGCAGGCAGTGCATGCATTGGACTTTGACGTAGATGGGGCGCGCGGCATCCGCAGGGTTGACGTAGCGGTTGACAACCGTAAGGGTACCCGCCGTCATGCGACGCGGAGTATCGAGAACCGACATATCGTCGAACTGTTTAACGGAAACGCCTTCTGGCCGATTGGCGCGTGCACACGCATACTCGCACTTGCGACACCCGATACACGTGGTCGTGTCGACGAGCACGCCTATCTGCTCGTCGGGCCTGCCCGCCGCAGATTCGCTTGCGCAGGCAGGCAGAGCCACTTGCGTAACGCCGCTTGCCACCGCCACCCCACCCGTAACCACGGCAAGAAATTTTCTTCTATTCATATTTTGACAGACCTTCCGAGAGGTGTGAATAAGCTACTACGGTGTGTCAACGGCCCCGCGGGTGCCAAGCGCCGTCAACAAATGAACTGCGTACCATACCGTAAGACACTTTCACCTACAAGAACTTGTGTGGGTAATCCCACAAACATCTGCGTAGCAATGATATCGCATTTCGCGAATGGGGTCATCGGGGAAAAGAGCGTAATCTCATGCATTATGCCTAAGTAGAAAATACGGACATGCCAAACATGTCGTTGGTTGGCAAACTTGCTGCGGTCTCGATAAAATCGCAGGCGTTAGTGGAGATGGAGACGTCAAGTCGTTCTGCATACGGGGCTAAATAAAGAGTCGGTTTCGCCGAAATCGGATGATCGCGGTATGGGATCGCCTTTCGCCAATATTGGGCAAAGAAAGATCGTCTCTTGTCAATTCTCCGTCATCTCCAAATATCTCCATATCTCCTTTTCTTACACATTGTTAAAGCATGTTGCGTTTTCGAAACATAGCGTTGTATTGCTAAATTCGGCACTTGAAAACATAGCGCGGCATAACCGCAACCAAGAATTGTGGCTATGCCGCGCTATGCAATCCCTGTTTGAACTGCTTTTTTTTAAGGTAAAGCCGTGTTCGCGGTTTCACCTATGTCTGGCGCTTGAGCCATCCATCAGTTTCAGCGCGAGCTTAATCTGCTGGATCGCATCGCGCTCGATGGGAAGGGCTTTGTTGAGCCGTGCGATCTGTTCCTTGCGCATGTCGGCGGTCCATGTGGCGGCTCCGGCATACGGTGCGATGGCTACGGTGGAATGGGTTTCGTCCCGAAGGATTCGGTTGGCCATGTCCGCGTAGAGGTCGGCGGCCTTTAGCAGGTGCTGTGCGATTTCCTTATCGAATTCGGGGGCGATTTCGCGAAGGTAGCGGCTGGCGGTGTTTCTATAGCTTACCAGGCACTCGTAAATCCAGGAGTTGCCCTGTTGCGCATCGTTTCGCGTTTTCTTGTCAGCCTTGTCAAGCGCCGTAAGGGTATCGATATAGACTTGCCACGCCTTGAACCCGACGTAGTACTTGCCGGCTTCCTCGGTTTCAGCCATTTTGACCGCCTGTTCGAGGGCGCCAACGGCCAATGCCTGTTTGGACGGCACTTCCATTTTCGGGCCGGTATAGACCAGGACGTCCCAGGGCCAGTTTTTCTCGATGTACGTTTTCTTGCCACCGTCCTTCCAGGGATTGAAGCAGACTAATTCGTTGCCGTTCTTCCGATACCCGACAATGACGCCGTCTTCTTCGTTACCGTATTGGACGGGAACGCCGCGGTCGATGCTCGCGACAATGGCCTTACGCACCTCGTTGACCTTGTCGGCCTCGCCGGATTTCACTTGGAAAAGCGTACTATCCCACGGCAGAGCTTGGGTCGAGCGTTCGGTGCATGGGTAACCGCAACGCGAGTGGGGCGAACTTGGGCACAGGCTCTCCTTAAACACCTGCATCCTGAATGCCAGACCGGACACGCCCACGAGGTAATCGTAGCTGACGTCGTTCCCGATGGCTCGCATGACGGTTTCCGCCGCCGCGTGGACCGAACTAGCCTTGTCGCCGAACGACCAGCCCTTCACGCCGTCGAGCGAGACCCGGTCGCCTTCACGGTGAACCGTCACACGCGAGTGGCCCGCCAGATTGCCTTTTGGCACCGAAGCACAACCTGCCAACAGCAGAATCACAATTCCAACGCCTGCTTTTCCCATGGAGTCATCCTTCATCATTCATTCGGTTTTGGCCGGTACGTGGCTACTACCGAGGGGGATACGGAGCGGATATTGACGTCGCGTTGGGGGTAGGCCATCTCGATGCCCGCTTCGCGGAATGCTTTGAAAATCGCCATGTTCATGCCGTGCTGTACGGGCATCGCCGCGTCGACGTCGTCGCAATACACACGTAGTTCGAAGTTGAGCGTGCTCTCGCCGAAACCTGCGAATACCACGACGGGTGCGGGATCCTTCAGGACATGCGGATTCTCGTGCGCGAGCTGCCGCAGGATGGCCTCGGCTTGTTCGGGGTCGGCGTCGTAGCCAATGCCGACGGGAATGACGACGCGCAACACGGAATCGGAAAGGGTCCAGTTCATCACCTGGTTCGTGATGAATTCCTTGTTCGGGACGATCAACTCTTTGCGGCTGAAATCGGTGATCCACGTCGCGCGAATCCGAATGCGCGAGACGGTGCCGCTGATCCCGCCGACGGTGACGGTATCGCCGACGCGAATGGGCCGCTCGACGAGGATGATGATGCCGCTGATGAAGTTTGCGAAGATCTCCTGCAACCCAAATCCGAGGCCGACGCCCAAGGCCGCCACGAGCCACTGGACTTTGGACCAGCCGATGCCGAGGGTGTGGAACGTCAGCATGCCGCCGACGAGGATGATCGTGTAGCGAACGACCATCGTGATCGCGTACCGGTCACCGCGCATGTAATGCGTACGGTTCAGGACGGTCAAATCGAGCAGGCCGGGGATATTCCGGGTCGCGGCCAGCGTCAATCCCGCGAGGATGAACGCCAGCAATAGATCGCCGATCGTGAGCACGACCGCGTTCGGCGGCGATACGGAAGGCGCGGGCTGGGCATTGGACTTGTCGCCAGCCTGTCCGTTGGCGGGGGCGCTCACTGGCGCGGGTTCCGCCGCGCGCCAGATCTCGATGTGCGTGAAGACGCGTGCCGCAGGCAACTCGCGGGACCAAATCACCCAGGTTGCCGCCAGCAGGCACACGAGCGCCGCGCTCTTAATTAGACGGTTCATCTGGAGGTCGATGCGGCCCAATTCGATCTCGGGCGGTTCGTCGTCGCGCGCGATGTCGTCGTCGTCGCTCGCCGTCTGCGCTTGGAGCCGTTGTGCGCGCAGGCGATCCATGGCCAGACGACGCCGTGCCAAAAGCAGCCAGCGCGAGACGATTCCCCGTGCTACGCCGATGCCGAAAATCAGGGCCGTGGTCTCGAATAGCCGCACGCCCAAACGGTGGGCGGTGTAGAAATATCCGATCGCGGTAAACAGCCCCAACACGACGGGTGTGACGACGCCTATCGCATAGAAGACGGCTTGATAACGACTCTTCGCGCCCGTGCGTAAGGCGTACCACTGCGGTATTGCACCACGCTTCAGACGCAGGACGGCATGCGCGAACAGCGCGAACATGGCCAACAGGGCCAGGTAGATGAAGCGGCCCAGCGACTCATTCAAACGCTCGTCGCCGAGACCGGCCATCGACGACAGCAGAAAGACCAGCGTGGGTGCAACGGCCAGCAGCCACGTCACGTGCCGACGCAATGCGCACACCGGCTTCTCGGCCCAGCCCAAGTGATCGTCCGCGAGTCCGCCCGGAAGAAGAAACTGGCGCACGGCGGACAAGACCAACGCGACCCAAGCCGCGTCTTTGGCGGATGCGCCCGCGATGCGAACGATGTCCGTGGCGTTAACCGCCGTCGTCAAACGGTCGCCAATCAACCACAACAACAACGGCCACGGCAACGCCAGCAGCAGCGTCAGGCCCATCGCGCGCAAGGTCGGGCGTAGCGACTTGCAGGTGGCCTTTCGGGCTTGCACGCCTTGCGCCGCGAGCCGGCCAGCCAGCCATCGGTGGAACCACACGAGCAGTGCCAGCGCCAACGCCACGACGCCGTCCAGCACGGGATGTCCCGCCAGTTCCGCCCCAATCGCCCGAAGCGACACCTCGCCGCGCTGCAGATCGGCGAGGCTCTTCAACAGATCGCCCGCGACGCGAATTTCCTCGAATCCAAGCCGTCCGCTGCTCTGAATCCACAACACGCGCTCGTCGATGAACTGGCCGAATTGCTCGGTCTCGAACACGAGTTCGCGTTCCTTCGCATCGGCATCGACCAGTTTCTCGAAGAGTGCGTCGTATTCATCCATCAACGCATCGAGCGAGCCGCGTTTGAATTTCAACAAGCCGCGCAGGCTCGCGGAAAGCCGCGTCTGCTGTTTCTCCAGTTCCGGGTTCTGCGTCGGCGGCACGAGTTCGCGCAACGTGTTTTCGATGCTGGCCATGCGCGTACGCTGCTCACCCAAATCGAGGCGCTCGGTTTGGATCTTGGCAATCTCGGATTGTCGTGTACGCAACGCCCGGCGGTGGTCGCGGACATCCGGCAGATGCGCCTTGCTCTGCCGCAACAGCAAGCCGACGGCGTTGCCCGAACCGAGCGATTCGGCCTTTTGCCGGGCGCGCCCGAACTCGTCCTTCACCGTCTTGAGCGATTCCTCGATGCGGCGCAACGCCTCGGTGACCTTGTCGATGCGCGGGATCGTGCCTTCCGGACCGTTCCGCCGCTCGACGAGGGCCGCGTTTTCCGCCGCGAGTTTCTCCGCGTATTGCCGCACGACGGGGCTTGCCTTGGCGGCGTCCATCACGGCGGTTCGCGCCAGTTCCGCGGCCTTGCGCACATCGGCCTTCCGCCGCGCGCTGACCGCGTCGCTCCACAACGCAACGACCTTCTTCTTGCTTTCGGCATCGAGCACGACTGCGTCGAGGCGCACCTTGAGAAGCTGGCCCCGAATGTCGAAACTCTGGCGTTCGTTGTCCAGCGCGTCCGACTCGCTCTCGATGGCATATCGTTGCGCATCGGCCAGCGTCTTGCGCGCTTCGAGCAGCGGCTTGTCGGATTCGGATGCGTCTGCGGGGATCGTGACAGGATCGAGGGCGCGCAGGCGTTGCCGCGCATTGAGCAAGAGGTCCGGCAATTCCTTGAGCCGGTCGCCCCGCTTCGCCAACTCCTGCTCGATATCCGACTGCGAGGCCCGCGCCAGGCTCACGTCTTCCTCGGCTTGCAGGAGGTTATGGCTCAAATCGAGCAGCGTCGCATCCGGCGTCACGTCGATCTGAACGGTTTGCGGCTGCGCAAGCGTATCCAGTTGAAGCCGTTCGAGTTCATCGGAACCGGTTTTCAAGATGTCGCCAAACGGCGCGGCCTTGCCCGCCCAATCGACGCCCGACTGCACCTGATTCAACGCCTCGCGATACACCGCAACGATCTCATCCTTGCGCGCAACCTCGATACTGTCCAATCCCTGGACGTATGCGATGCGCGTTTGGATGAAATCCGAAGTCGGCGCAGCCTCCGCCGTCGGCGCCGCAGGAATGCTCTTCGGCGGTTCCTGGGCCTGCGCAACGGCGGCAACCAGCACGATAGACAACAACACGGCCGCTACGCGTTTTGAATTGCGAATTTTTGATTGCGGATTACAGATTATTGCCAAAGCCTGTCCCTCGATTTTTCACGAAGCCATTGTACCGCGAAGCGGGACATGGGGCAAGGATTCCGAACGGGCGTGGCCGCCGGTTTTCCCGACTACGGATGCTCGATGATCGAGCGGCGGCATAGGGCTGCGCCGCCTGCAACGAGGAGGCAGGCGATCCCGATACTGGGCCCCGGTGCAATTCCGCAGTAGATGCAGTTGATGATGGTCGAGAGGACGGGGGTCAGGTACGATACCGAGACGACGAGGACCATGTTGCCACGGCGCATGGCGATGTCCCAGAAGACGTACGCAAGGATCGTCGGGAACAGCACGGTGCAGACAAGGCCTGCGGCGACCGGCGGCGTCCATGTCGTGGTCTCGTGAACGCCGAGGCGTAGCGCGAGGAAGATGACCCCTGCGGCAACCAGAAAAACGGGCGTCGGGCCTTTGCCGGATTCGGATCCCCAGCGGCGGTTGAAGTTGCTGTAAACGCCCCAAGCGACCGCGCCGAGAAACGCGAGCAGGCATGGCAGGGCGTTGGCGCGGGCGTTCGCTGCGAACTCGGACCAGACGAATGGGCCGCTGTGTACCGTGGCCAGGACCACGCCTGCGCACGCGACGATCATCCCCGGCAAGAGTCCCCATCGCGCGCGTTTGCCCAGAATCGGCACCGAGAATAGTAACGTGAGGCTAATCCATAGGTAGTTGACAAGCGCGACTTCGATAATTCCCTGGCGTCCATGCGCGAATCCGACGGCCAAGTGAAAACAAACGATGTTGACGATGAAACTCCCGCCGCAGACGAGCCAGTACCGCAGCGTGACCGACATGAGCCGTTGGCGTCCGCCGGGCCGTGCCAACAGCGCAACGCAACCCGCCACGCCGCCGCCGATGTAGATCGCGCATGCCGCCGTCAAGACGCCCAAGTTCTCCGTCAGGCCGCGCGAGAAGGCGACCGACGTACTCCAGAACACGACGGCCAGCACGCCGAGCGTCGTCGCGGCGCGCGAATCGAGACCGGGGCGCATCGGCGGTTCAGAACCCGTCGGAGGGATAGCGCATCGCGTCCCACGTGAAGATAACGGCGGATTGTTCCTGCCGCTGGACGATCAGTTCGTCGCCTTCGAGTATGTTGAGATACTCGACCGAATTGTCCTGCGCGAGGAGCGCCGGGCCGCGCGTAATCAGGATGCGCACGACGGCGGTTTCGGGCACGACGAGGTGGTTGGTGTGCTCGGACGTGGACTTGAACGCGATGCCGATGCCTTGGTGGAAGAAGCCGCGCGTGATGTGGTTGAAATAGGCCATGCTGCCGAACGGCGTGCTGATGACGAAGCCGTCGCCGAGGATTTCGCGGTCAGGCCCGTAGGACTCGTCGTCGATCCAGAGTTTGAAGCGTACGGCGGAATTGATGCGCGCCATGTGTACGTTGAACTCGTTCATGACGTTGAGACCGTGGCCCGGTTCGGCGTGTGCCGGACCGCGCAAGATGCCGCCGAGCTTCATATACTCGGTTCGGATCAAGCGGCCATCGAGCAGCCGCTCGATCACTTCGCAGGGCGGACGTGCGATGCAGCGGTTGCCGCGCCGGCTGTTGCGGATGGGGACTTTCGGGATGAAAGGCCAGCGTTGCTCGGCGGCCAGCAACGTACCGTCGCCGCCATAGCACACGACCACATCCGGCAGGCGATCCACCAATTCGATTTCAGGATACCGCGTGATATCGCCTACGATATCTTCGACACGCGGACCAAACAAGACGATTCTCATGGACTTCAGTCTCCGGCGGTTACTCTATCATTATCCGCGCCCGAAAATCCCGCCGTGCGCGGCGATTCGGCGCGAGGCGATGAAGGCGGCGCAGACGAGCGTCATGAGGAGGACGGCGTATGCGAAGGCGATGCCGACGTTACCGCGCCATTCCATGTTGATCTGTACGGCGATGGGTATGTTGGCGGGGAGGTACAGGAGGATCGAGGCGACGAATTCGCCGAGACTGGTCACGAAGACGAGCGCGGTGGCGGCAGCAAGCGCGGGCGCAATCTGGGGCAGGACGATGCGGCGCAGGCAGTAGGCGGGCGATGCGCCGAGGGTGCGGCCCGCTTCCCAGAGCGACGCGTCGAACGGTTCGATGGACGCGGCGGCCATGCGGGTGAGCATGGGCAGGCCGCGTACGATATACGCCAGGGGCAGCATCCAAATCGTGTTGTAGAGCGGCAGCCATGGGTCGTTGAACGCGGTGATCAGACTCATGGCCACAACCGTTCCGGGGAGCGCCCATGGGAGCATGCTCAGCAGGCCGACGAAGCGCGCGCCGGGCCGGCGGCGTCCGATGAGATATCCGGCGGGCAACGCGACGGCGAGCGTGACGGCGGCGGCGAGCGCGCTCATCCACAGACTGTTGCGGATCGGGACGAGCGCGCGCGGGTCATGGATGAGCGCAGTAAAATTGGCCAGCGTGAGATGCGTGGGAAACAGTTCAGCCTGCCACGCGCGGTGGTCGATGAACGCGAGCCACAGGATGGTTGCGTGCGGCACGAGCAGGAGCGCCATGACCGCCCACAGCGCGATGCCTACGCCCCAACGCCGTGCGGGACGTCTTTCGTCGAATCGCGGTGCGCCTTTCGATGCGCCTCGCGTGGGATACCGTTTCGCGCGAAAGACGACGAGTCCCGCGAGCGAGATGGCCGCCAGCGCCATTGTAAGCGTGAGCGCGGTGTCCTGATGGAACTGCATGCGCTCGCTGTAGACGCGCGTGCTGAGCATGGCAAAGTCTTGTCCGAAGAAATACGGCGCGCTGAACGACGCGGCGGACGCCATAAACGTCAGCAGCGCCGCGCCGGCCAGAGCAGGCCGCAGCAGTGGCAGCGTTACGTACGCGGCAACCCGGCGCGGCTTCGCGCCGAGCGTTCGCGCGGCTTCGGCGAGCGACGGGTCGAGGTTGGCCAGGGCGGCCGAGACCATCGCGTAGAAGAAGACGTAGAACGCGTGCGTGTGGATGAGTAGGATGGCCGCCGGTCCCTGCAAGGTGACGCCGTGCCAGCCGAAGGCGTGCTCGAGTGTGCGCGGCAGGATACCGTCGCGTCCGATGAGGTAGTAGAAGCTCAGCACGCCGACCAGCGGCGGCAATGCAAACGGGAGATACGCGAGCGTCGAGAGCAATCGTCGGCCCGGTACGTCGCAACGCGCTACGAGGAAGGCCAGCGCCGTGCCGAACACGCCTGAGGTCAACACGGAACCTATACCGATAAGGACGGTATTGCGGACGGCTTCGTAGCCCGGTCCGCTGACCAGCGCATCCCACCGCCACAAGCGAAAGGCATCCACCACGAGCCGGAACGAAGGATACGCGACGGCAGCCGCAAGGACCGCCATCGTGAAGAGAAAGACGTATCGATCAAGCGGGACGCGATTCAATTGCGGATTGCGGATTGTAAATTGCGGATTGTAGACCATTGCTGAAGCCTGAAGCCTGAAGCCTGAAGCCTGAAGCCTTTCCTCTAATCCGTCTCGGGTTGTGCGAGATCCTGATCCACGAAGTCCACAACGGCTTGATGCTCGTCGTCCGAGATTTTGGTGAATAGAATGGCCACCTTGAAATGGTCGTCTCCCTGCTCGTGCGGTTCGCACCGCACGATGATGCCCTCGCATTCTACGCGGCGTTCATGCGGCCTGGGCAGTTCGATCACGATACCCAACTTGGTCATCAACGGCACCGGCTTCACCGTATGGCACAGCACGCCGCTCCCGCTGATATTGTCGATATGATTCAGAAGGCCAGGTCCCGATTCGTCTACAAATATTGGAAACCCGCGTCGGCTTCTCGGATATCGACGGCGTTCATCTCCGGGGTGCAACATAACAACTCCCTCGTTTTCTCGATCTACGACTGACAGCCAAGCGCACCACGCGCAATCCCAATGGTAGCGAAGACCGCGAAAGAAAGCAATGGCTAAGATGCGGCGAACGAAACTCCGAGTTCCGTGCGCTTGTGAAATAATTGCGTTTCTGTACAAGGGTGGGATTGATTCCCGCCCTTGTACAGAAACGCGCGGAACTTTCAGGCGGCACAGCGGATTGTATTTGGTATACGAAAGCGTCGAAATCCACACTATTCCTTGTGGTTTGCGATTGACTTGACCCAACAGGTTGAGTATTATCTGTTCGTGCCGACTGGGGCGCTCCCAATCGTCGGCGCGAAGGTTGAACCTAAGAAAGGCCGTCAGAAGTCAGGAGTCAGAAGTCAGAATGTTCAGAACGCTGGGTTTATGTCGTGATCGCTTCGATACGGCATGTCACACACAAGGTGAGCGTCGCGTCCTCTCGTACAACGGCGCAACTCGATTGTATTCTGAATTCTGTATTCTGAATTCTGTATTCCTATTGCCTTTTTTAGGTTGACAGGTAACGCGAATGTCCAGCCGATACGAACGTTACTGGTTGCCGCCGAGCGTATCGATACGTTTGAGCCGCGCCATGATCATCTCGATAGCGCTGCATATCTTGGCCGCGTTGCTGATTTACTATGTCGCCGTTCTTTATCCAGTGGCGCTGCCGCAGACGTTCCGGGTAAGGTTGATCCCGTATCCGAAAGGCGAAACGCAGAAGCAGGAAGTGCCGGGAGACGCCGAGAGCGGCCTCGGGGAAGGTGCGAAACCGGCGCCAAAACCCGAACCCAAGCCCGAGCCGCCGCCGGAGGCAAAACCGGAACCACCGCCCGAACCTAAGCCCGAGGTGAAACCCGAGCCGACACCGGAACCGAAGGTCGTTCCCAAACCGAAACCGGAACCGAAGCCTAAACCGGAGGTAAAGAAGCCGGAACCAAAACCAGAGGCCAAGAAGCCGGAAGCCAAAAAGCCGGAACCGAAAAAGCCGGAGCCAAAGAAGCCGGAACCAAAGAAACCGGAACCGAAAAAACCCGAAGCGAAGAATTCCAAGGACGGAAAGGCGGCGAAAGGCGAGGACGATCCGAACACGTTCCGCATGTCGCCGAAATCTAACACAAAGGGTTCACCGGGTTCCGTCGCTGGGGATGCAAACGGAAACGACAAGTATGTGCATGAGGCCGGTATTATGACGCCGGGCATCAATTTGCCGGAAGGCACGCCGACTTTCCTGGATGGGTGGGCGAAACTGGTTCAGATGAAAGTCGAGAAGATTTGGCAGCCGCCGGACGGTATGATCCTAAGTGGCGCGGAGGACAAGGCGCTGGTATCATTCTGGGTGGATCGCGAAGGCAACCTGATCGGCAAGCCGGAGATAATCAAGCACGCGTCCGATCAGCAACTCGGCGAGTCGGGTCTGCGCGCGATTTTGGAGGCGGTCCCGCTGCCGCCGTTGCCGGAAGATTTTACCGGTATGGAGCAGAATGTGATTTACGCGTTTACGTTGGGATAGTAACGGACAGGATAAGGAAATAGACGATGAACGTTCGTTTGACGGTTTTGGTATGTATGGCGGTTCTCGGTTTGTGCGCGGTGTCGTGGGGGCAAGCGGTCGAGATTGGAAGCGTAGGCTCTGCGGATCACCGCGTGGCTGTAGCCATACCTAATTTTGCCGCCGGGCCGGGTATAGAAGCCGCCGCGAAGGAGATGTCGCAAGTTGCCGCGTACGACCTCGATTTCACGGGGCTGTTCGCGATCGTCGCGTCGGGAAGCTATCCGCCGGCGTTCCAGGGTTTTACGGCCGATCCCACGCAAATCGATTTCGTTGCATGGCGGACCGTCAAGATCGCCTACCTCATCTGGGGCAGCGTGACGCTCGAAGGCAACACGATCGCCGCCGAGATGCGCATGTTCGACGTCGCCAGCGGCACGCAAGTCATCGGCCAACGCCTGACCGCCAGCCGCGACCTGCCGCGCCTCGTCGCACACCGGTTTACCGAAGAAGTCGTGCGCAAGGTCGACGGCGTGCCGGGCATCGCATCGACGGAGGTCTTCTTCAGCGCGGGCAAGCCGGGCGCCAAGGAGATTTTCGTGGCGGATTACGACGGAGCCAACGCGAGGCAACTGACCAAGCACGGCTCGATCTCGATTCTTCCGAAGGCATCGCCGGACGGGTCGAAGGTTGCCTACGTGTCGTACAAGGACCGTTATCCATATCTGTACATATTCGACCGGGCCACCGGCAAGAGCACGGTCCTGTCGAAGAACGTCGGACTGAACGCCACGCCGTCGTGGGCGCCGGATGGGCGTTCCATCGCACTCGTGCTCAGTAAGGACGCCAATAACGAGATATACGTCAAAAATCCCGACGGCACCGGCGAGCGACGCCTGACGCGCGACCCCGCTTCCGACTCGTCGCCAACCTTCGATCCCTCCGGAAAGCAAATCGCGTTCGTGAGCGACCGCGGCGGCAACCCGCAGATTTACGTCATGGACGCCAGCGGCGGCAATCCGCATCGCGTGTCGATGGTCGGCGGCAAGGCGTACGACCCGATCTGGTCGCCCGACGGCAAGATGATCGCGTTCGTCTCGGAGCAGTCGGGCTTGGGTCTCGTGATCTACATGATGAACGCCGACGGCAGCGGCGCGCGCCAATTGAGTCCGTCCGGCGGTACGAACGAGTCGCCGACTTGGTCGCCCGATTCACGCCACGTCATGTTCTGCTCGACGCGCTGGGGCGAGCCTGCGCTAGCGGCCGCGAACCTCCAACCGCCCTGCGACCAACACCGGATCAACGTCAAGGGCATGTCGTGCGAAGGCCCCTGCTGGGGTCCGCGCCGCTAAGCGCGCCGCGTGACGAAAGGACAGTGAGTCCGTATGGGAGAGAAAGTCGTAACGGTCAACCGGCGGGCGCACCACGATTACCATATCCTCGACCGCGTCGAAGCGGGTATCGAACTCCAGGGTACCGAGGTCAAGTCGCTGCGCAACGGCCATATCACGCTCAAGGACGGCTATGGCGACGTCGTCAACGGGCAGATCTACCTCGTCGGCGTACACATCAATCCTTATGAGCAGGGCAACATCTACAATCACGACCCCGAACGTAAACGCCGCCTTCTGCTGCACAAGCGCGAGATTACGCGGTTCAGCATCCGTGTCGAGGAAAAGGGCTTGACGCTCATCCCGTTGCGCGTGTACTTCAAAAACGGCATCGCCAAGGTCGAACTCGGACTCTGCAAAGGCAAACATACCGTCGACAAGCGCGATACCATCCGCGAACGCGAAGTGAAACGCGAAATCGACCGCGCCATGAAGCTTGCGCCGAGGAAGGAACAGAAGCAAAGCGATTGAACGAAACCAGAGACGGTTTTCGCAATAGAAAGCAGACATGAGGCACATCCGGTAGCGTACTTTATCAGAAGCTCTCACTCTTTCGGAAAGTTATCGCCTCAACTCAATTTCCCCGGAGGGGAAGAACATGAATAGCCGTGGGTGGCAACCCACGGGTACAAATGCTTAACCACCGACCCTGAAGGGGTCGCACAAGGAGC
>CAIYET010000150.1 GCA_903925285.1 Candidatus Hydrogenedentota bacterium
AGAGCCCAAACCTTCGGTGCATGAAGCCCGGCCTCGGTCTCGCATTCCCCCGTGCCCCGGGCCGCGATGTTGATCTCTCTCTCGGGTGCTTCGCCTCTTGCGATCCCCGTGCCGGCTTCGGCAATGCTCACCGCGACGGTGACCTTTACCGGCTCGTCCGATTGGTTGTCGATCTTCGTCCTGACCCGGATGGCTGCGCTATCAGTGGCAACGTACGGGGTCGAGACGTAGCTCCCCCAAAGGGCCACATGCACCGGAGAACTCCTCACAAGCCAGACATTTCTGTAAATTCCGCCTCCGGGATACCAACGGGAAGAGTTGGGAGGATTCTCCAATCGAACGGCGAGAACGTTCTCCCCGTCGAAACGGATGAACGGCGTCATCTCCAGCCGGAAGGAAGCATACCCGTAGGGCCATTCGCCAAGAAACCGGCCATTGAGCCAGACCTTGGCATGCGACATGGCACCGTCGAAATCGATGAACAGGCGGTTGTTCCTATCGGAAGGGGAAATCGTAAAGTGTTTCCGGTACCAGCCGATTCCGGCCCACGGGAGTTTACCGGTAGTACCAGGGAGATCGGTGCGGAAGGGGCCCTCAATGCCCCAGTCATGAGGAAGGTCAAGTCGGCGCCATGCGTTGTCGTTGATTTCCGGCCGTTCAACTGATGCGGGCTCTTCCCTTGTTGATCCGTCCGGCATGCTGCCAAATCGTGCGAACAGCCAATCAGAGGTGAAAAGAATACGGGAACCCGGTTGGTCTGCCCCAAGGGCCAGATTGGCGGAGCCGATGATCACCAATGAGGCAGCGGCGCACGTTGTCATGAATACGGCGATGCGGTTCATCTGATTCCTCCTTGAGGGTTCGTGTAAGCGATCACAAACGATCGACTGTATTCCGACGTTTCTGTTAGTGCAACCGTTCCCGCAAACGTTTGAATGGTAAGATGTCCAAGGTTCTTTTTCAAGTGATATCCTTCCGCTCCTCCCAATTCATACCGGTAGAATCCCTCCAGGCACGGTATGAGCTGCTCCGCAGTCCTTCTCTTCTCAAAAAGAGAGATGGGACCAGGACCTTCGCCCGAGGGGAAATGAAATTGATTCAGACATTTACAGCTCCTTGCCGGGAACTTCCGGACCATGGGGATGTTACAAGCCCATAGGGCAAGTGCCGCTCACCGGCCTGTCATTTCGCCTCAGTTTTGACGGTTCCATGCAGTTGGAAGTTCACGCGACTCACTTACCATCATTCCCAAACCATTCGAAGGAGGAACAATGGCGAAAACCGCTATCGGCGTGATCATGGTGGTTCTTCTGCTGGCTGGATGCGGAGGACAGAATCACGACCTGCTGCCAATAGGAAAGCAGTTGGATGCACTGGCAAACGCCCATGACATGGATGGATTTGCCAGATATCTTGCCGACGATGCAATTGCCAAGGCACCCGACGGATCGATGCACAACGGAAAGGACTCCGCACGTGCCTGGTTTGCAGGGCTCATGCCCGGCTTCCACGTCCAGTCCTGGGGTTATCAGCAATCGGGCGACACGTTGGCATGGATGTCCGCCGTGCAGTCCGACGTGTTTGCATCAATGGGCGTCAACCCCGTGAAGGTGAACACGATGGCTGTCTTCTCGGGGGATAAGGTTCGTTACTTCCAGGCCGCACTCAGTCAGGAGACACAGGAGAAGTTGCTCTTCCTGCAGTTTTACGCGGAAGTGGTGAACGGTGGAAATGTGGACGCCATAGACAAGTATGTGGCTGAGGACATGATCGAGCACCAGGTGGTCCCGCCAGGGACACCCAAAGGGCGCGAGGGCGTGAAGGCGTACTTCAGGATGGTTCGCGAGGCGTATCCTGATTTGCATGCGACCCCAACGTTGCTCCTTGCGGAAGGAAACAAGGTCTTTGTCGCTGCCACTTGGGAAGG
>CAIYET010000151.1 GCA_903925285.1 Candidatus Hydrogenedentota bacterium
CGGCTATCTACGTCGCCGGTGCGAATTTAATCGGGCCCATGACTCTCATCCCGTTTCTTTTCAGCAAAATCGGCATTGACAGTAGCTGGCTGGGCCTCTTCACGATTGCAAGTCTGGTTCCCGCCTTGGGAAGTCCCTTGGGTACGGCTCTCGCGGGCAGGCGGCAATGGAAACTGCCATTCTGTATCAAGTTCGGAATCCTGCAACGCATACCGTTTCTCCTGGTGCCTCTTGGCGTCATGTTCCTCTTCTCGTCCCCCGCCCCATTGCTCGTTCTTCTCGTTACCGCATGGATGTTGAGCAACTTCATGGGAGGGGTGTGCTGGCCTGTCTACAACGCCATGCTGACGACCGGAATTCGCGAACGATGGTGGGGCCGCATGATGAGCATACGGAGTTTTCTCGCCGCAGCCGCGGGACTCGCCGCTACCACGTTCGTATGGTGGGTGAACCGACACGTCCCGGTGCCGCACAACTATACCGTCCTCGGCTGGGCCGCCGTGCTCATGTTATTTCTCTCGCTCTACGTGTGCAGCCGATTCCACGAGATTCCACTGCGGGCCGATCAGAGCCGGGGTGCGGAGACACTGATATCCACGTTTCGCACCCTTTTAGTCATCCTGCGCGAAGATCAGCGCGTCCTATGGCTTGTGTTCACCCACGTGGTCCGCTCATGCGGCTTTCTGCTCGGAACCTATATGACAGCGGTCCTAGTGAAACGCTGCGCCTTGAAAGAAACGCAGATGTGGCTCCCCGTCATCATGATCGCCCTGCCCGACATGGCTTCGCAGATCGTGTCTGGATGGATGATTGACCGGTATGGACCCAAGTCCGCATTGGTTCTGTCGGCCCTGCTTGTCTCGGTAAACTCGGTAGCCATCATGTTTTGCCACACCCTGACCCAGTTTGCCGTCCTCTTCGCCTCTGGCATGCTCGGCGGCAGCCTGTTCACGAATGCCTGGCCGACATTCGTTGTGAAACTCGCACCCGCAACTCGTCGCCCCGCCTACATCAGCACGCTTTCTCTGGCCTCGGCGCCCGGCGCCATCGCGATATCACTCCTGGGCGTGTATCTCGTGCACAGCGGAGGCTACTCGCAGGTCTTTTACGTGAGCGCGATTGGCGGACTCCTTGCCGCAATCCTCTATATACTGAAGGTGCCAGATATCCGCCATGCGCCGACGGAGTGAGTCCTGTGCAAATCGGCGAGTAGCTGGACGGTTTGTAGGCCGGAAGAGTTGTGGCAACGCGGACGGCATGTCACAGCACGTGGGGATGAGCCGAACAAGGGTTGGACAGTTCCTAGTACTGGCGGAATTGCCTGCGGGAATGAGGGCCAGACTCAGGGGGATGAAAGACTTAAACAAGTACCAGATTCGAGGGATGGTCGCAGCGGGGGCCAACTGACGAAGGGGCGAATTGAAGACAGAGCAGCGCGAATCCCCAAGCCGATTCAAAGCATCAATCCTTCCGATTCAGTGCAGATGCACGTGACCGCGTCGCTGGCCCTTGGTATCAGGGCGTCCAGTTGTCCGAGTAGGGCCGCCTTGTTGCCGGGAAGGTGGCCGCCGAGACCAATAAGGTTGGAGACGTGGTTCATCCGAAACAGGGTGTCGTTCATTTCGATTCCAGCAAGCGTGTCTCTTGCCTCGCGGAGAACGGCTCTGTCCGTCAATGGCTGGAACAGCCCCGTCTTGACATGGGTCATTAGCGGCGTCGCGGGCACGATCATGGCGGTGAGAAACGAAAGGTACTTGGGACGCATCCTGTTGATGACTTCTATGGTGCCGCGCACATGGTCATCCGACAAGGCCTGCCCTCCTGCGCCAAGCAGAACAATGACGGAGAGCGCAATGTCGGCGTTGCGGGCCTTCATGGCCATTTCAACCATATCGTCAGGCGTTGCCCCCTTGCGGACGAACTTCAGTACTTCTGCGCCGCCGCTCTCCAGGCCGAGATAGCCAAGGGAGAACCCTAAGTCCCGAAGGGTCCGCAACTCCTCCTCAGACAATCTCAGGATGTCCTTGGCGTTGACATAGGCGGAGATCCGCTCCAGTCTCGGGAAACGGGAACCAATGTGTCGGCACAGGGCCGCGAAGGTCTCAAATCCGGCACTGAGGGCGTTGCCGTCACAAACAAAGACGCGCCGGGCATCGGGAACCATTCGTGCCGCCATATCCACGTCATCAAGGACATCATCGAGGGGCCGAACGCGGTAACGCTTGTCCCGGTACATGGCGCAGAACGCACACTGGTTGTGGCTGCATCCGACTGTAAGCTGGATTAGCACGCTTGACGCCTCACTGGGCGGACGGTATATGCGACCCTCGAATCTCATGCGCCGCTTTCTTTTTTCATCACCTTGGCCTAATGGCCACACGAGTATGGGGGATCTGATGGCGTTCTGCAAAGTCATAAGGTGTCGCTGTTAACAATTCGCCCATTCCTGCGAGGGCTGCACCCCGGAAAGGATGACTCGAACTTGAGAAGTCATGCCAGCAAATCCGATCAAGGCACGACCTCAGGACAAGCTGGAAACCCACAGACTGGAATCGACGTGGAATTAGATCAATGGTCGGCAGGAAATCGAAATAGTACTGATACTGCTCGATGACAAAGACATTCATTTTGCTACACGCCGCGCCTAATGCTCGCGCGTGCAGATAATAAGCGCCGCAAGTACGCCCGGTATCCAACCGCAGAGCGTCAAGATCGTCACGATGACGATCGATCCACATCCTTGGTCGAGCACCGCCAGCGGTGGCAGGACGATGCACAACAACACGCGCATAAGACTCATAATTGCGCCCTCATGTCTGTTCCAACGATTAGAGGGGATTTCCAAATCTGGTTCGCCGCGTGCTCGAACTGAACGACAGCCCAAGCTTGCACCCGAGCGCGGCGTTCGCAATGTGCTTTTGCACTTCCATGCCGCAAAGGTATCTCTTCGGGACGAAATTCCGGCAAACCTGTGGTAAAGCTTTGGTAATTAGATTGCCGCGAGAGACCCTTCGGTCACAGAAGCCAACCTCGATCGTTTCATCAATGTCATTCTGCCAAACACATGTGAACTCCCGGCAAAGTTCTGGCAAAGATTCAGTAATGAATTCCATACCGCAGCGGGAGCAACCCTTCAGGAGCAGGACAACCGAGGGTCTCGCATCAGTGCGAATGTGCTGTGAATCTTCGATAAGGGATTCAAGACGTCTGGCCGAGCATTCGTCTGCCTTAAGAAAACGCCCAAGATACGCATCAATCAATATCGGATGGATTTTCGGGAAGGACAGTTCTCTCAAAACACGATTACGTCTACGCGTTTGGTGTTGTTGCCGCCGGGATGGTTGAGGACGATGTCCTCCGATTTCTTGTTCGCATCCAGCTTCATCTCATGTGCCTTACCGAACGCCGGGAGATTGAAGGTCGCCCATGGCTTGCTGGATACGAGCCGGTTCTCGGTGCCTGTATACACTGCAAGCGTATCGGCGGTGGTGCTGTATGCAACGTCCAGGTGACCGTCCCCGTTGAAATCTCCAAAGGCGTAAGCTGCGTGCTCGCGGCCATCGGGGGTTTCGAGCAGAAAATGCTCTGCAAACGCGGGCTTCTGTGAATAAGCGCCGTTCTGGAACAGGAAAACTTCCGCTTTCACGCTCACCTTTCCGCGTACGAAGAAGTTCACCATGTTCCAGGCGCTCATCGGAATGCTGAGCAGCACGATATCCTTCATGCCATCTCCGTTTACATCGCGGACCAGCGGATTCATCAGCGCGCCTGACACTTGGAATTCCGCATCCGGTTTGTCGGGATACGAGAAGAGGCCTCGCGCCATATAGACGTCGGTGGTGGCCTTCATGTTGATGGTACCCTTCGTTTGGGTGATGATGAGGTCGGGGATGCCATCGCCATTGACATCTTCCATATTGGCGCCGGCATCCCACTTGTCCTTGACACGTACCGGGATTTTGAAGCGGTTGTGTTTGTGCCAGTCCTGTCCGAACGCAAAATCGGCATATTCGTCGCTCAGGAAACCGACGGCCTTGTTCTTCTCGTCTTCCATCTTGAAGAAGTGCGTCGCAGGCAGGCGGTGAGTGATGTAGGCGGAGCCTTCCGACGACATTTCACTGAACACGTCGCAAGATATGAACCCTATCGGCTTGTCCATGTGGCGCAGTTCATAGCCGGCGGGCTGTGGGACAATCCATTCGGAGATGCCGTCGCCATCGAGGTCCTCGGCGGCGTGTTTGAGGAAGAATGGTTCCTTGGAGCGGTATGGAAACAATGAGTTGAACTTCGAGCGGCCCAGTTCGACGAATTGGTCGTTACGGAATTGGTACACCACCGCCTCTTCGGCGTCGACGGCGACCAGCTCAAGAGGCGGTTTGCCGTCCACTTCCGCGAAGAAGAAGGCGCTGAATTCCGGCGCGATGTTCAATCGCAGCGTCGGTGTCGGCGGATACGAGCCGTCGGCGCCCGCCATGAACACGGCGATGGATTTCTCTATCGGGTCCTTGTCTTTGTTGCAGCAGAACGCAAATATCTCCGCCTTGCCGTCTCCGTTCAGATCCGTTGCCGCCACGTCCCAAATATCGGCTTCCGTACGCAATGCGTACGTTTGTGCCGGTGAAGCAGTTGCCAAGACCGAGGCCACCATAAGGATAATGACCATTTAGATTCTCCCATTAAACGGGGCACCGAACACCGCGTTCAGTAGTATAGAGTAAATCTTTTCGAGGTCTGGAAACTAGAGCCAAGTTCATGGGAATGCCCGATTTGAACGAGTATCAGACGAGGCGGCTTGTGGGGGAGCGGGCGGCGTTGACGGCGCGGATGAACTGAGAGGGCGGGAACAGCGTTGAGTTGAGCCTAAAATGCATGACGTTCAGGGCATGCGCTAATCAGCGCCGGATGGATTTTCAGGAAGGACAGTTCAGAGACATCGACTTTGTAGCTGGCGTCGTTTCCCCTGCCTTTGCCGGGTTTTCGGTTTATTTTGTCGAAGAATCCGGACCCTTCTTGCTTGTTGCGCCGGCGCGCAGATCAAGGCACTTCATGCGGGTAATACTGCGTAACAGGAGTCTGCCTTGCGAAAAGGCCATGTCGGCCCAGAAGTCTTTACCTTCTAGGACTCTTGCGGCGGCCAATTCCTTGTAGCCATCAGGAGATGGTTTAATGAGGCACAGGACGCCGGTCACATCACTGAGATTCAATATCATTCCATCAACGAGCAGCATCGGGCCGCGTTCAAATCTCCGTGCGACCTTGGCGTCTTTGGTGCCCCACTTAATTTCCCCGTTATCGAGGGATATGCACACCATTCCTTTGTCATGATGGTTCTCACAGGTATTCTCATAGAGGTATCCGTCGAAGGCTATCGGCATGTGTATCTGGCTTCCACACTGTTCCTGATGCCATAGTTTCTTCACCGTGAATTCATCCCCTTCTCGCCTGACTTGCAGCATCGCAGTCCCGGCGTCATAGCCGCCCGTGAGGATCAACCGGTCGTCGGAAAGCGCAATGATGGGAGAAACCGGCGTATAGCATTTCCAGAGATCTTTCACCGACCACAATGTCGTCCCATCCCTTGGCGAGATCCCGGCAATGGTTCCAGAGGGCGCGGCCTTGGCATGGGCTTTCGCTCCGCCCGCCATCACAATCTGCTCGATCCCCCCCAGTGTGGCGACCGCCGGCACAGTGTAATCCTGATATCCGAGTTGTTCAGCGGTCCAGACTGTTTCGCCGGTTTCGGCGTTCAGGGCCGCAATCGACTTGTCCGCGCATTGGAGGCTCACGATGAGGAGATTACGATACAGTAGCGGAGCTTGCGCCATGCCCCAGCAAGATTCGTTCGGCCGCGTCAGGTCGATCTTGAAATCGGTTGGCAGGTGCCTGCGCCAAACCAGGGCCCTCTTCTCGATATCAAAGCAGTAGCAGTCCCCCATCAGGCCTACGCCGTATATGCGGCCATTGTGTACG
>CAIYET010000152.1 GCA_903925285.1 Candidatus Hydrogenedentota bacterium
CCCGTAGTACTGACGCCAATCTGAGACACTGTTCGAAAAACGCATATACAGAGACGCCTTGGCGTTTTTCGTATCGAAGTCGTTGTCAGTATCGAACATAGGGCGGTCACGCCACATAAATTGTGCCCCCGCCGGGCAATCCGTGCGGATGTACCAGGCCGTGCTCGAGAGCAGGTAGTGGTTGACCTTGATGCCCTCGCGGAACATGCCCGAGGCGCGGATCACGTTGATCGCGTTGTTCGCGGTGTCGTTCTGCAGGATCGAGTGGACGATGCGGTTGGCGTCGAACCACTGAGCCGGCGAGATTCCGAGCATGCGCGGGATCAGCGCGATCTTATTCCCCCGGTAGTCGGTCGCGAACATGATCTGGATGCCCAGGTCTTCGATCGCGGTTTCCGACAGGTCGGCCGAGTTGGTGAGTTCGTTCGACTGGTTGCCGGTCAGCGTCGGGTGATCGGGCCCGATGAACTGCGAGCCGTCGCCGATCGGGAAGTTCGGGTTGAAGGCCTGGTTGAAGAGGTTCGCGCCGACGATCTCTTCGGTCTGCCGGCCGGCGAAGGCCAACATCGCAGCGCGGCGCTTCGACACGACCTCGTAGAGGTTATCGCGCAGTTCTTCGAAGGTGACGATGTAGCCGCCCGCGTACGCGATGTGCGTGTAGCGGGTGATCGAGCCCTGGACCTCGGTGTCGTAGGTGAAGGCCGCACCCTGGTCCTTCTCGCGCAGCACGCCGAAGGCCGAAATTTCGACTTCCTCTTCGTACGCCTTGTCGGACGTCACGATGTCGTACCAATCGGGGTACTCCGGCTCGTGTTCGGCATACTGCCGACCCCACCAGAGCTTGATCCCGGGCCACACTATGTTTTCAGCACCGCTCGCTATTTTCGGTGCCCGTTCCTCTCGGAACCGCTGCATCTTTCGATGCAGAGAAGACTATCTCTTGGTCTCCTATCGGAGACCCCAGGTGCTTCGCCCCGCTTGAGGCTACGAGCTTTCGCTCTAGTCGTTGAACCTTCCGGTTTCCCGGCTCGGCTGCTGATTGCCCTCGGCTTTCCCGTTAGGGGTTCCCAGCAATTCTCCTGGTTATCGTCATCCGGTCGCCCGGTGACGGCCCTGTGTCACGTTAAGGCTTTGGGATGAGCGCCGGTAGTGATGACGCCGCCAAGGGTTGCCATCGCTATTCTCCTTTCTGTATCGACGCGCTGCCAAGATTTGCGTCGTTCCGGTTGAGCTTGCGCACCGTGATCCCGACATAGGATTTGCCGGTCGCGGTGCAGGTGAGGCGGTAGACGAGAATCGCCATCAGATACCAGCCGACGGCGCGTTGAAGACCGACTCGTTGAGACGAACCACCCACTTCGCGTTGACGCCCAGCGCGTTGTCGGGACCGCGCAGAAGGCCCAAGACCTTGACCTGGTAGGTCGGATTTCCAGAGCCGACGGACGAGCTCTGAAGCTGCCAGCCGGACAGGCCGGTGTTCACGTTGCCGGCGCCCGAGACCAGGTTGCCGTTCGAGAAGCCCGCGTTGGCTGCCGCGATGGCGCCACCGACAGAGTCTTCCTGCACGGCATAGAGGACGCTTTGGTCGTCGCAGATGAGGCCGTAGGCCACGACGTTCGCTGGGACGTACAGGAAATCGTTCTGCAGGAGCGTGACGCCGGAACCGGCGGGGCCGTTCGATCGGCCGATGAAGCCGCCCTGTATGATGCCGCCTGCGCCCGCCGTTGCGAGCTCCACGTACGGCACGCCATTGCCATCTGTCACGCCGGTCGGGACCAGCGGGTCGCCCTTGAAAATCTGTTGGTCGAGGTTCGACGCGAAGGCCACCATGCGGCCCTGGCTGTTCCACGGCGTACCGTTTTCGTTGATCGGCGTAATGCCGGACGGGATGTTGCTATTCGCCATCGTCGAGGGTCTCCGAGCCAAGTGGATTGGGCACAGGCCACGCGAGCGCTAGGCTCGGTTGCCGAACACCATGCTTTGAGATTTCGGGATGAGGACTACCTGGCCGCCTGCTTCTCGACGCGGATGGTGTCTTTGACCGAAATGGCTTCCTCGACAGGGCTGTAGAACTTGTCTCGATCTTCTGTGCGGGCCTGCCCCTGGCGCGCGCGGATCGGGTTTTTCTTGATATCGTCCATGCGTTCCTGAGCCATTTTGTGTCTCAGGGCCATATCTTCCCTGCGGAAGATCATGGGGATATCCATCACATAAGCGTGAAGCGCGGTTCCGTCTCTTGCGCTGCCGACGACACGTTTAACGCTCTTGCCGTCGTCACCCTTGCGGTAGGTCCAACCGTTCTGCTCTGCCGCGTCTACTCTACCCGGCGTGTCGTTGAACCAGTGCGTATAGTAGCCAAGGCGCTTCGCCACGGCAAGTTTCTGTTGGAAGGAGCCGAACGGGGCTTTGCGGAAGGCCCTGATGCGCTCGACTTCCTCGACATAGGCCTC
>CAIYET010000153.1 GCA_903925285.1 Candidatus Hydrogenedentota bacterium
GCGGCAAAGCTGGCCGCCTTGGAATTGCACACCTACATCGAGAAGATCAGTGGTGCCAAACTGCCGATCGTGACCACGCCCGGGACGGATGCCAGCACCCATATTTATGTCGGCAAGAGCGAGTACACGGATCGCTTGAATATCTCCGATGAAGGGTCCAAGGGCGGTGCCTTCCGGATGGTTTCTGGCAAAGACTATCTTGTGCTCCTGGGGCATGACAAGGATTTCGCTGTGTCCGAATACAGAACTCACAGTTCGGATCCGGCCGAGGAGCAGCGCGCGCAAAAGGCCTGGGACCAGCACACCGGAGCGCATTTCGGGAACCCCACGCAGGGCTGGTGGGGCTACGGTCCGACCACCGGCATATGGGAGCGGGACGAGCGCGGGACGCTGAATGCTGTGTACGAGTTCCTGCGCGGCCTGGGCGTGCGCTGGTACATGCCCGGCGACCTGGGCGAAATCGTTCCCAATCTGACAACGATCGCGCTGACCTCCGTCAACAAGACCGTCAAGCCCGATTTTCCATACCGGGATCTGGGCGAGTATTCTCCCGCGTTCAGGAATGGCACCCGTGAGGACGTGCTGTATAAGTTGCGGACTGGCTTCGATTCTTCCGTGGGGCTTGATGCTCCGCATGCGCTGGGCTATGTGATTGGCAGGGCCGAGGTACAACAGGAGCATCCGGAGTTTTATGCCAACCATCCCGATGGCCACGCCGTCTGTCTTTCGTCTCCTGAGTTTTTAGCCTTCACGGTGAAATACGCGCGCACGGTGTTCGATACTTATCCCGACCTGAAGTATGTCTCCATCTGGCCGGGCGATGGATTCTATAACGACAGCATGTGCCAGTGCGATGCGTGTAAAGGCAAGCTAACGCCGAAACGGGGGTTGGAGGGTGAGTTGTCGGATTATGTCTGGGATTTTGTCGAGCGCGTTGCAAAGGAATTGTACAAGACGCATCCGGACCGGATACTGGTCTGCGGCGCGTATGGCGCGTATGCGCTGCCGCCGGAAAAGATCGCCGTGTTCAGCCCGAATGTGATGGCGATGCTTTGCCTTGTCCAAGAGCGGGAGTCTTTCAACAATCCAGAAGTGCGCGCCAAAGCGCTGGAAGTCCGGAAGGGGTGGCTGGCAAAGCTGGCTCCTGGAAATCTGTCCAATAGTCCCCATTACTTGAACAGCAGGTCGTATCTGCCGTCTTATTTCCCACATGCGATCGCCGAAGACCTGCATTCTTTGAAGGGACTCTCCCAGGGTGAGTACATCGAACTGACCTGGGGAAATTATGACGGGGGACGTTATTCTGGCATGCACGCGCCGGGGTTTAACCACCTGAACGTGTATGTGACATCGCGCTATTACTGGGACGCGGACCAGGACATCGAGGCGCTGCTGGACGAGTACTACGACAAGTTCTACGGACCGGCGGCCAAGGAGATGAAGGCCTTCATCGAACATTGCGAAAAAAACGGTCGTTTCATGACGACGAAAGTGGAAGCGACAGACCGGGCTCTGGCCCTGCTCGACGCCGCCCGGAAAGCGGCTGGCGACACGGTGTACGGCAAACGCATCGATCTTGTGGCGGACTACTGCCATGTGTCGATGACGGAGTTGCGCGACAGGCTGTCCAAGGATCGGAAGGATGTTCCCAGTTCCCGCATTTTCGATCCACCGGCGAACGACTCGGAAATCACAATCGACGGCCGTCTGGACGAGCCCCGCTGGAATAACGGCAACTATGCATGGAACTCATATGCGTACGGCATGGCCGAACTTGAAACCGGACGGCGTCCGGTTTCCGGCACATCGTACCGTGTGATCTGGGGTAACCGGGCGATTTATTTCGGAATTCGCTGTGAAGAGCCGGACATGAAAAACCTGAACATCACGACGACCAATAATGACGATCCCGCGATCTTCAAGGGCGATTGCGTGGATGTGCTGCTGGAGACCCAAAGCCATTCCTACTATCAGATCGCGGTCAATCCGGCTGGCGCGGTCTATGATGCCGACATGAAGGGTGGAACCAATCTTGCCTGGTCATCGAGCGCCAAGGTTGCCGTGTTCAAGGGCGACACATTCTGGAGCGTGGAAATGCGCATCCCGGTTGGTGACATGATGGGTGGAGGCGTGGACCCCACGAAATCGGTCGAGGGGCGCTGTCCCTCCGCCTTGTACCCGTGGGCCATCAACGTATGCCGGCAGCGGGTGAGCAGCACCGTGACGGAACGTTCCGCCTGGTCGCCAACCGGAACGAATTCATTTTACGTGCCGCTGAAATTTGGCACGTTGTCCGATACATGGTGA
The DNA here is from genome assembly GCA_903925285.1 of Candidatus Hydrogenedentota bacterium. Taxonomy (GTDB): domain Bacteria; phylum Hydrogenedentota; class Hydrogenedentia; order Hydrogenedentales; family SLHB01; genus DSVR01. Next base: position 2,308 of record CAIYET010000153.1, read on the forward strand.
TTACTAAGGCGAGCTGTGCCCGCAACCCAAATCCGAGATTCTAAGGAGGTGCAGAGCCATTTTAAACAGGGCATGAAATTGTTTTGAAACAAC
>CAIYET010000154.1 GCA_903925285.1 Candidatus Hydrogenedentota bacterium
GGCAAAAGGCGCCCGGGGCATGGCCGCGGACGTCTCCTGCCGTTTGGAGATCCTCCCCGGCGAGGATCATTTTTTCGGTTCGGGATTGGCAAAACTCCGCGCCTGCGTCGAGGCTTATGCCGCCACGCTCAAGACCCGGGGCGAGCCCCTTCTCCCTGACGGCTCGGAGCAGCCGGATCCTCTGCCGGCGCGCTTTTGCGGCGATTCCTGAGTCGCTGCCTATGGATGGTGCCATTATGGCATTGACAGACGAGGGAGACTTCGTCTATACTGTACCCATGAAATAGCAAACGCGCATCCATCAAATCGTCCGTCACCCGCATTTCTATTGATACGGGGAAACTGGCCGCCATTTTCAAACTACGCTCCGCACAACTCATCTTCCCGGGCCGGAACACCGTTTGATTAGAAATGGTATTTATGGGCTTCATGTTTTAGTGAAGCAAAGGAGGTGCATATGTCCGAAAAGCTGAAACATAGATGGATTATCTTGGCCATCGTCTGTTCGTTTGTTTTTATCTTCACCGTATCAGGGCTTCATGCCGGTGAGGCAAGCCCGGAGGGGGGGCAAGCAGTCACGCAAAAAGCCTCTTCTCCTGCCGATGCCTCGAAAGGAACAGTGGCCAAAGCCACCTACTACGCCCAACGCTACAACGGCCGAAAGACCAGTTCCGGTCAACTCTACGACTCCAAAAAGCTGACTGCCGCTCATCCAACCCTGCCGTTCGGCAAACGGGTCAAGGTGGTGAACCTCGCCAACGACCGGTCGGTGATCGTGGCAATCAACGACCGCTTGCGCAAGCACAGCTATGAGGCCATCGATCTTTCTCGTGCTGCGGCCACCGAGCTCGGTTTTATCCGACAGGGAAAGACAAAGGTGCAGATCACCCCTCTCGATGAATAGTCACTGCCAAATAAAAGGGCCGCCGACCCGGGGTGCGATGCATGCACCGAGGATCGGCGGCCCCGAAATGGGAATGTCAGGCGCGAAACGCGTCCCGACGGGGGTTACAGCTTGAAGAGCAACTCCGCGTAAGTCGGGACCGGCCACATATCGCGAGGAACGATCGTCTCCAAAGCATCGATATCAATCCGCAGGACTTGCATGGCCGTAACGACCTTGTCACGATAGGTTTCCGCCTTTTTTATCGTGTCGGCAGTCTCCTGGGCCTTTGCCGTTGCCGCTTCGAGCTTTCCGAGGTTCTTGTAGGCCGAGGCCAGCAGCGAACCCAGCTTCTTCAGCAGATCTTCCTGGACGGGCGCCGGAACCTTAGCGGACTTGAAGCTCGTGATCGACTCGGCCAGGAAAGTGGCGTATTCCGTCGCCGCGGGAATGAACTGCTTCTTCACCATGTCAATGGCAACGAGGGCTTCGATATTGATCTGCTTGGCGTAGATATCCACATAGATGTCGTAGCGGGAATGCAGCTCCTTGTGCGAGAGCACCTCGTATTTTTCAAAGAGCTTGAGGGACTTGTCCATGACGAAGGCCTTCAAGGCATCCACGGCGTTGGTCACATTGGGCAATCCGCGCTTGGCCGCTTCTTTGGGCCAGGCCGCGGAATAATTGTTGCCGTTGAAAATCACCCGGTTGTGTTTCTGATACGCTTCCTTGATGATCGCGGCCGCTTCGCGGTTCTTATCCTTGGCCTTCTCCAGGCGTGTGGCGATTTCGTCGAGGGCCTCGGCGGCGATGGTGTTCAGGGTCACATTGGGCCCGGCAATCGATTGCGCCGAGCCGACCATCCTGAACTCGAACTTGTTTCCCGTGAAGGCGAAAGGCGAGGTCCGGTTACGGTCCGTATTGTCTTTGGGGATCTCCGGCAGGGTATCAACACCGACGTTGACGAACTCGGCGCCCTTGGCAGTCACCTTCTGGCCTTTGGCGATCTTCTCCAGAATATCCGTCAACTCATCGCCCATGAAGATGGAGATGATCGCCGGAGGCGCTTCGTTGGCGCCCAGGCGGTGATCGTTTCCCGCATGGGCGCAAGTCGCCC
>CAIYET010000155.1 GCA_903925285.1 Candidatus Hydrogenedentota bacterium
GAAGAAGCGCGGTCACAATCCCGTCAAGATGGTTCACGACGCCATTACCGACTACCTACGAACTGGCCAAATGCCATCTTTACCGCCAAATACCACGCCAAACGGCTAAAGTCTTACCAGATCTCAAATTTCAGATCTCAAATCTCAAATCGCAGATCTCAGATCCAAAATCCAAAATCCAAAATCCAAAATCCAAAATCTCAAATCTCCGATTCCGAGTTGCGTGGTTTTTCCTGCTGTCAATTGTCTTCGTGACCCCGTTCGCCCATGCGCAACGCGCCATGCCTTTGGATCTATCGAACGGCTGGGAGCAGCGCATACAAGGCGCGTGGCACATCCGTTACGACCATCGCGCACTTCTCGCGATGCGCCATCCATGGGAAGAAAGCCACAAGGCCGATTGCGCATCCGTATTTCGTGAAGTGACCATCCCCGCAGACTGGCATGAGCCGATCGCGCTGGCCTTCTACTGTTCCGACGACTACAACGCGGAAGGCATCGCGCCCGACGACTCGTGGCTGACGGCGGAAGGATTCGTTGGGCACCGGTTCAAGCAGGTACTCGTCGACGACCGGATCGTATGGAGCGCCGACGTCGCCGATCCATGCCCGAAAGGGACGCCGGAAAGCTGTCGCGTGCCGCTGTTCGTGAAACCAGGCCAGAAATTCCTCCTCACGTTACTCGCGTATGACGCGGTCGATTCGCGAACGGCGACCGAGAAAGATTTCTACCAACCGGGCGACACGAAGAAAACGCGCGAGACCGATCCCGGCGCGTATCGTTTCCAGACTCACGTTTATTGGGGCGACCTGTGCCTGCTCGAAGCCGAGGCGGAATGGAAACTCGCCAAACGTCCATCCGAGAAAGCACTCAAGACGTTCCACACCGAGCATTGGCCACTGCCGCCGTTCGGCGAGCCGTGGTCAGGCCCGATTGCCCTCGAAGTATCGAAGACGGCGGGCGTACCGAAGGAAGGTTTCCCGGCACGGTGCGGCGTGCCCATCCACGCCGGTAAAGCGCCGGACGCCGGTCACATCGTCTTGCGCGCAAACGGCAAAACCATTGCCGCGCGCAAGACCGTCTCGAACCAATGGCCGGATAACACCGTGCAATGGCTTCTCATCGATTTCCCGGTCGTTCCGGCTCTCGACACGGTCGAGTTGACGTTCAATCCCGACGAAGCGCGCGCGGACAAGACGGGCCGTATCAAACCATTGGACAGCGGCGCATCCGTCGAAGCGGGCGACGTACGTTTCGAATCGCGGCCCGATTCGCTGCTCGGCGATATCCGCTACAAAGGCATCGCAAAGGTCGCGCATGCAACCATGACGGCGCTCGTCGAGGGCGAGGAAATCCAAGCAACCCCGGAATCGTTCAGCGCATATGAAGAGGGGCCGTTTCGCTACACGCTCGAGGTCGACGGACGCTTCGATTCGCAGGACAAAACCGTGGCGCATTTCCGGCTATACGTGTCCGCGTACGCCGGGCTTCCCTATCTCGAATGCTGGCTCCGACTGCTGAACGACACGCCCAAGCGCCTCGCGCTGACGGGCCTGCGCATCGCGTTCGAGTTGCCGGAAAAACCCGTCGAACCGCGCGTCCCCAGCGGACCCGTCGGCGACGAATTCACGTTGCGGCAACCTTCGGAAAAAGACCGCCTGTTGAACGGCGCATCCGTGAATCCGGCGGCGCCTTTCTTCGTCGCGTGGAAAGGCGGGGCGCTTGCAACGCCTCATTTCCGCGAACTCTATCCCAAGGCCGCGACGCTCAAAAACGCCACGGTCACGCTCGATTTGGCGGCGTCCGAATCGTCGCCCATCGTGTTCATGCCGGGCGAGGCCAAGAGCCACGAGATATGGCTGGCCTTCGGAGACGTTGACCCCGTGGCATTCGCGGCAGCGGTAACATCGCCGCCGGTCTTGCAGAACCCGGCGTACTTCTGCGCGACGGGCGCGTTCGGACCTGCCTGGACATCGGAAGTCGCGCCCGTCTTGCGCGAATACACGCGGACCGCATTCGACAAGAAAACGTGGGAAGACCTTGGTCAAAGTTTCGGCATTCGCGACTTTCCCGACTCGGCCTATCACGGCGGCCTTCCGAAATGGTGCAACAATTACTACGAGCGCATGATGGGCCTGTGGTCGGAGTGGATCATGAGCGGCGACCGCGCATGGTACGACCGGGCCTCGGATGTGTGCCGCCACGTGATGGACATAGCCGTCATCCACGGCGATATACCCGGCAAAGACTGGAAAGGCGCGATGCACGGGCCGGGCGAAGATCACGTCGCCGAGCCGTGGAATCCCAATCTGCGCACGGAAGGGCTTGCGTGGTTCGCGCATCTCACGGGAGAACCCGAAGCGCACGACGCGGTTATCGACGTGGCCGACTACTGCATCCGCGCGCAGTCAGGCATGAACAGCGGCAGCGTCCGCGATCACGCCGGCCCGCTCGATGCCGTGTATTCGGCATTCGAACTCACCGCCGACCCAAAATACATCGACGAAGAATCCGCCCGGGCCACGCGTGCGCTCGAAGTCATGGACACGCGCCGCGGCGCATGGGCCGAAACCCACGGGTCGCGCGTGTACAAGGGCAACGTGCCGTGGATGATGGCGCAGTTGGCGCGCCCACTGTATCTGTGGTACCGCGCCACGGGCGACTTGCAGGCCGCACAGGCATTGGTCGGCATGGCCGATTCGATCATTTGCGAAAATACGGATTGGGACACGCCCGGCGCGGTTTCGGGCTACTCGCACAACCCGCATTACACGGTTTCATCGAACTACGATTTGATGATCATCCCCGTGATTTTCACCGCGTACGAACTCACGCAGGACCGCTTCTTCCTCGACGCCGCCAAGGCGCAATGGGAACGCCTCAACGCGGCGAAGACCTTCGATTCGCCCCTCAACTGCTTCTGGAACGCCCCGTGGCTGATGGACTGCGTCAAACGCAACGGCGCCAAGTAGGCGCACCGGCATCCATCTCCTCCAACAAAAAACTATGGTTCTTCCAGATTGAGCGTACTTCATCTTCACTTTCACGGAAAATTATCGTTTCGATTCGGTTTCCCCGAAGGGGAGGAACATGAATAGCCGTGGGTGACAACCCACGGATACAAAACCAACATCCATCGACCCTGGAAGGGTCGTACTGTGTCCATATCATCGTTAATAAAGGTCGAAATCGCGTTCCTTGTGCGACCCTTCCAGGGTCGGTGGTTAAGCATTTGTGCCC
>CAIYET010000156.1 GCA_903925285.1 Candidatus Hydrogenedentota bacterium
CGTCATGGCCAACGAGAGCTAGTGCCCGTCCGGAAACCAAGTTTGTTCGGAAATTCTTGAGCAAAATACAGAAAAATCTCCTCGAAGACGAAACCCTTTTGCGTTGTGGCGCGTAACATACGCAGGGAATCACACAAAGCATGAGTTCATCTTCGAAGAGAAAAGAGATGCGACAAGCATTTTCGCGCCAACGACGGCTGGATTGCAAGAGTACTAAGAACGTCAGCCTCAATTTTGAATGTCGTCACGAGATTGTCCCAATCTTGAGCGGCCTACAGCACATCTATTCGGAGCCCGCTCTGCGCGACAACATTTTGGAGTTGATTGCACAAGACGTCAACGAAGAAAGTCGTGGTGATTGTGGCCGTCCAGGTATGGACTATTGGCAGATTCTCGTACTTAGCGCGGTTCGTTTGGGATGTAATGTGACCTACGATGCGTTGCAGGATCTTGCCGAACAACATCGCGCCCTGCGCCACATTATGGGAATTGGTGATTGGGAAGAGGAGCGATTCAATTGGCGACGCATTCACGACAACATCTGCTTGGTGCGTCCTGAGACGATCACGGCGATCGACCGCCTGATTGTCGATGAGGGACATCGCTTGGCACCGGAGGCGTCCAAGAAGATACGTGCCGATTCTTTCGTGATCAATACGAATATTCACTATCCCGCGGAGAGCACGCTGATTCGCGACGGGGCCCGCAAAGTCATCGAACTTGCCGTAATTCAGGCTGCCGCGTGGGACCTGCCTGGTTGGCGACAGTCGAAACATTTGTTGAAGAAAGTCCACAAGCTCTCCCGCCGCATCCAACGCCTTGCCTCACGCAAGGGTCCGAATTACCGAGAACGACTCAAGACGCCTTATCGTCAACTGTTGCACGTGTCAGGAAAGATATTGCGCAAGGCACGTCGTCTGTGTGATGAGTTGGATGCTTCGTGCACAGACATTGCCTCCTGCCTCTCCGTGCAACAAATCCGCACTTTGGCCGATCGCACAGAACAGGTACGTCAGACCGCACGGCGGCGCGTACTGAACGGTGAACGGGTTCCAAATAGTGAAAAGCTGTTTAGTATCTTTGAGCCTCATACGCAACTCTACAAACGAGGCAAGGCCGGGGAACCGGTGCAGTTTGGACGCTTAGCTTTGGTGTATGAGGACGCCGCTGGTTTTGTGGTGCATCATCATTTGTTACCACGCGACCAAGGCGACAAAGATGTGGTGGTGGCGCAGACCCGGATTCTGCAAGACCGCTTGAATGGTCAAATGGAATCCTTGTCCTTGGATCGCGGCTTTCATTCGCCCGACAACCAACAGCAACTGCTGGGGATCGTCACCGGTCTGTGTCTTCCCAAACCTGGCGCAAAACAAGCGGCGGCGCAGGAGGCTACAGCAAGCGTACAGTTTCGTCAGGCCCGACAGAGGCATTCGGGTATTGAGTCGGCCATCGGGGCTTTACAAGCGGGCAATGGTCTGAAACGCTGCCGAGACCGAAGCGAGATCGGTTTTCAACGCTATCTGGTCTTAGGCATCCTGGGACGCAACCTACACACCCTCGGCCGACTCGTCATCGCTCAGCAAGCCCCCAAGTCTCTGGCCGCCCAGAGCCAACGCAAGGCTGCCGCCTAGGCGGCCGTCCGCAGCCCATTCAAAGACTGCCAACGTGTTCCTTTGAACACCTCACGATCACTGCTGCGCTGGGATGTCACGGAATTCGCTTGCGACCCACCCCGTTGGGGTGCACGAGCCGAAAAAGTGGCCTTCTGATGACGTCTTCGGACCTCCGCCAGCCGTCTCTCGATCCCTCGTTCACGAGGAAATGCACATTTCCGGACGGGCACTAGCGAGAGTTGTGCGTCAAATTGCAGACAAGCACGGTGGGGAATGGAGGCGAGAGGTTTTGTATCGGTTTTTGCTGACGAAG
>CAIYET010000157.1 GCA_903925285.1 Candidatus Hydrogenedentota bacterium
AGTATATATTATATCAGACTAACCTCAAAAGTCAAGCTCTTTCTTGAATGCGAATTTGCTCACGAAATAGCGACACCCCCTAAACAACGATTGCGCAAAACTTTATACCCTTTTACGAAACCTAATGACGGAATCGCTGCACGAGCATAATGAGCCGCATGGCACACAAAGTTCCTGTTCGCGCCGGAACGAAATCGAAGAACCGGTGATCTCCCCCTATCCCCATCAACAGCGCCGCCATCCGGCCCCAATCGTCGCATGTAGACGTTATGTACCTACCGTTTACCATCATCTTGAATTGCCCGGTCATTCAGGCTTGTGACAACCAAGGGTTTCTTTGATCTTCGCCCACGTCTCAGGATGTGCGTCTATTGCAGCGGGAGGGACGTTCGCGGCAATGCTTGCTGGCGTCCTGCCGCATCTGTCTTTCACATCTAACAACGCTCCCGCCTCTATCAACATTAACGCGATTTCACACTGTTGAGATTCGATCGCAGCATGAAGGGCGCTACAGCCGTATTCGTCCCGAGCGTTTATGTCCTCCCCCCTTCTTAGGCATCTTCGTACCTGCGCAGAGTCTAGATAGAATATGGCATCTAGTAAAGTGCGTCTTCGCTTCCAGTACCACACAGAAACCACGCACAGCGCGATAATAATGCAAATCGTACAGAAAGCAATCAAGTCTACAAGATTCATGATTCGTCACTAAGCCTATGAACCGCTGTCCTTGCGAAGTCAATCGTGCCTATGGCAAGAAGGAGGAAGCCGAGGGTAAGCACCAACGGACTCGACCACGCACACGGCCATGGAAGGCATAAGCCTATCCAGAAATATCTAAGGCTTGCGAACGCCAAACCAGAGCACACTACAGCAGACTGTCGAGTAACGTTTCCATACAACAGATGCCAAAGGGCGAAGAGAACGATAAGCGCGGACGGGAAGCCCCAACCGAAGTCGCGAAGCAGGCGCAGCACGACCGTACCTGCGCTGCAGTTATTCATGGAGTGCAAAGAGAAGTCAGTATTGACCGGTAAGATATGAATCTTGCAGCAAACATACGACGTTATGACAAGGTCCACACCTACGAAGAAGAGAAACAACTCCCCTATGTCGGAAATAAATCCTAAGACCGCTTGGTTCCACCTACGCATCGACACGATTCCATTCTTACTACCACGTAGACGCTACATATCAAGTCACCAAGCCCGCCAGAGTGAGGAATTGCGTCAAGATATCATATGTCCATTGGGGATCGGTGCTTGGAGGCGTCGCCTCCATACGCTTGCCGTGTGCGACCCAGTGTCGATACGTCCTTATCTGGCCCACTTGGCTGATTAGCTCTTGTCCCACGGCGGACTCGAATAAACCGACGGCGCGGTCTAACCGCAATGAATCGGATGTCCAGTCCACGTATATTCGCGCCAACGAAGCGCCAAAGTCATCATCTGGACTAGTTGCCGCGTGTAGTAGCAAAGACTGCGCGGACAAATGTTCTCTAATCAGCTTTTCGAAGGTGGCGTAAAGAGACAGGACCGTGAGGTCGTCTAGTTCATTTTCCGCCGTACTCAGTAGCTTCTTAAAATTCATGGTCTCGGCAATGCCATGAAACCGGGTATTGCGAAAAGGCCTATCTTCATCGATGCCTTCCACGCTGGCGCAACGCCGAACCACTTTCATCGCGTCTCGCGCAGTCTTGTGTGCGTCGAGTATGGCGTCGAGAGAATTCATTCGCTTAGCACTTCCAGCAAACGTTCGAACGCCTCTCGATCAAGCGCCGGCATGTCGCCCAATTTCATGTCGCGCACCCAAGCCCAGCCGTTACCGGTTTGTTGTCGAAGACGGCGTACGGACGGCGGTTCGGTTCTACCGGCGGCGGAAATGGTTGTCACTATCGCCGGATCGCCTTCAAGGTAAACGATCATCTCTCGCCCAAGGTCGGAAGCCACATCAAGACGTCCGGACGCAGCGATGACATAACATGCTTTCGGACAGAAGCGGATGTTCGTTCCAGACTTGCGGCGGATCTCGAGGGTAGGCGCTTCGTAGGGCCCGCTCAGTTCTTCATTCAACGCTATCTCGCCTGAGCGCGTGACTTCCGCATCGGGGTCGATACTGGGCAACCACTCATCTTGAATCCTCTTGTACAACTCTTCAATGCGCTCCAAGTACTGGGCCACTTTCTCATTCGGCGGTGCTTGATTTATCACAGTACGCTCCTAGAAAAATTAACAACTCACATCGCGTCGAAACGAAATTATCACTTTGCATCTACGATGTCAAACGAACGCAAGAGGCTGCTCGGCAAAAAAACGGGTGCGCAACGGAATATCGGGGGTTGTCGATGTGTCATAAAGAACGAAAGACTTAAGGAGTCAACGATGGTAACTTCACTTTCGGAGAAGATATGCACGGCGTGCCGAGGAGACGTAGCGCCGCTGAAGGACACCGAACTGGCAACGTTGCACGAAGCGTTGAACGAAGAGTGGCGGGTCGTCGACGACCAGCGGCTGGAACGGGAGTTCAAGTTCAAGAACTTCGTCGAGGCACTCGCATTCACCAACGCCGTCGGCGCACTCGCGGAGGAGCAGAATCATCATCCCGATATCTACTTGTCGTGGGGAATGGTCCGCGTGACCCTTTGGACTCACAAGGCAGGCGGACTGACGGAAAACGATTTTATCCTCGCGGCGAAGATCGACTGCCTCGTCTGACGGACGGAGCGGGATCCTTATTCGGTGAGAGGCTCGCCGCGGCTGACGACGGTCACATAGGCGCGTGCGCTGGCTGGCGGTGGCGCTTCGCACACGAAATCGACGCGGTTGTCGCCTGCTTCGAGTATGGGCGCTTCGCCTTCGGGCTTCACGTTGCTCACGAGTTCGCCTTTCGAGCCGTACAGCGCGCAATCGTTCATGGAACGAAATTCGAGGTAACACCCGCTTTCGATATCCACGGGGAACGTAACGGTTTTGCCGCCGATCGTCACCACGGGATTGTGCAGCTTGGTCTTGACGAGCGGCAACGCTTTGATCGGACCTATATGGCATGAGACCGGTTTGCCTTGTGGCAGCAGGTTGTACCAAAACGCCAAAGTCTCGACTTGCGCGTAGTCCACGTTCTCGCGATAGATCGCGTAGGCGCTGCCGCGATACGGCCATGCGAAATCGTCGATATGGCCTCCTTCCGGCTCGATCAACTCGAAGTATTTCCACCCGGTGAAGTCGATGAGAGCGTAATGATCGCCGAAGCCAAGCGAGGTGGTATGGAGCGGACTCCGGAGTTGTATGTTCAGCAGTTCTCCCTGGCCGTCGCCGTAGATCCAGACGCCGAGCGCCTGTTTGGCGGCGATGTCGAGCGGCGGCGTGAACACGCGCGCGATCTTCGACCATGAGCCATCCCGTTCGGGGCGCTCGGAGGTTGCGTCGAGGCGTCCGCTGACCGTACCGCTCTTGACCTGTTCGGTGGACGTGTCGAGCGTCGCAGCGACGCCCGATTGACTCTCGCGTACCGTGAAGGGATCCGCTTTGCTGAAATCTTCGACAATCACGCCTTCGGGACTATCGTACGGCGCAGCGGCCATGAGCGCTTCGATGCGCAACTGTACGGGTTGTGCGGCATACTGGTTTTTGACGGACCATCGGTTGCTGTAGCCGTCGATTCCCTGCACCTTGTGTCGGGCGTATTGCACGGGAGTGAAATGCCACTTGCCCTCGGCATTTTGTTCGAGCGTGAATTCGTCGCCGGGCACGCGCAGTCTGGCCTTGATCGATTCGGGGAAATATTTTGCGTGCCGCAGGTCCTCGTAATTTTTGAAGATGGGCGCGAGCCGCTGATACGCGGGGCTTGACTTGATCGTCGTCGGGTCGACCCCCATCAGCGAAATCCCCATGTCGTTCCCGAGGCACTTGCCCATCAGGTATTCGATATCGTCCGGAAACGTGGGGTCCGACTGGATATTGTCGTTCCACGTTTGCACGGCCCACCAGCCGAGATTCATGGGCAGAAATGTCCCCGCGCCCTCCTGGTTTGCCTTGCAGTGGATGTCGACGTACCGCTTGTGGCAGCGCGTTGGATGATCCCACGCGCCCATCCGCGCGCGGACGTACCAAAGATGATGGTGGAACGTGCTCATCTCGAACAACGCGGGCTTATCGAGACGTTTCGCAATCTCGAAAACAAACTTCGAGCCATAATGCCAAGCGTTTTCAGCACCACCGAGAATGTCTTCCCCATCGAGCGCATCCAGGTAGATCATGTCGAAACCGCATTCGTTAAACGTGTCTGCTGCATTTGCAGCCACCTCCGAAAGTAACGTCGACTCGGCGTCCGGCACGAACAACCCGAAACATTCCTTCAGATGATGAACCTTCGCGCCTTTCTCATGAGCGGCAACCTTTGTGCCGCACGCGCCGCGCGTACAGCCCGTGAATGCATAGGGCGGCTCCTTTGAAATCGCGGAATACGCGATCAACTCGTCGTCGATTTGCAGCGTCACGCTATTGCGGACGAAGAAGCCCGTGACCGTCGACATGTCCTTGGTTGTTTCGTCGACGGGTACCGCAACGGCCTCAGGCGACAGCGCCTCCGTCAACGTGAAAGTCGCGTCCTTCGCGAGACGCGGATCCGGCACGGGCGTGACGTACGGCGTGTCCTTGGCCATGAAAAACGCATACGTGTGCAGCCCCGCCGAGATGCCCGCCGCATGGAGCTTATCGAGCACCGCCTTGACGCTCGAGCGACCGTTCGGGAAGAGCTTCGGATTGGGTGCGCAATCGCCGAATCGCAACGACGACCCGGTATGGAAATCGATCTGGTTCAGTCCGATGCTCTTGACGAATGCGATCCACTCATCGACGGTTTCCTCCGTAATCTTGCCGAAATCGAACAGATACGACCCGCGATTGATCTCGCCGTCGAGCGCCCACGGCCCGCCGATGTTGGAGTGGGGGAGTTCGTCCGCCGCGCCGATGACCTCCTTCATGACGTCGCGCAACCCTTCCTGCGGACACGCCACAATCGCCACTTTCGCGCCCTGCAACCCAAACTTCGGATAGCACATCGCGCGCAGCCGCGAATTCGGCCCAGGCACCTCCGGCACGTTGGTCTTCAGATTCAACGCCATCGCGCAACAGGCGAACGGCTCGTCGAGTTTGCCCTTCAACGTCAACGGGATATCCACAAATGCCAGCTCATCCGGCTCGCCGCTAACCGAAAGCACCTCGAGTACGAGATGCCGCTTCGCGATCTTCACGCGGACGATCGCCTTCACGCCCGAATCGCCGAACGCAAGGGACAGACGCCCGTTTTCATACGCCGCCGCCGTAACGGCATACGTTTTCCCTTGCTTCTTCGCGTAAGGCGATATCGCCTCCTGTTTCGGATCCAAGAAATCCTGCCCGGTGCGCTTGTCTACAAAATGCACCGTCCGCCCATCCGCGCCAAGTTCCCACCGGATACAATCGTTCTCAAGAACCGCCGGCGCGTTCACCGAAGGAACGACGCCCTCCGTCTGCGCATGGATTCCCCAACACGCAAGCCACACCGCAACACCCGTCAACGCAAACAATGCCCGATTCATACCCACTCTCCTTCTCATGCTCGTAATCGTACTTCGAAAGTTAGCTGCTCATCATAGCCAAAGCCCGGATACGCGCGCCAATCATGTTCTCCGGCTGTCGTAGGCCCAGTGGAACAAGGCTTGGCGCTGTTTGCGGCGGCACGAAAGATCCCCGGGGAGACAATGGTTTCGTATCTGGGCAATATGACGTTTCATGGCCTTCCAGCGGCGGATCTGGCGTTCATCTTCTTCGGGCATACGGCGTCCCATGTAGTAACGGCAATACCACTGGAACCACCCGCGCGGATCGACGGGATGAATCCAGTCGTTCCTACGCCATACGGACAACGGTTGGCTCGCCGAGACACCGAAGTAGTTGAGAGATGGGTCGGACCGCTCCGGACTAAGCTTGGCATGCTCGAACCAGTCCTTCGGGAACTCCTCCGTGCAGTCCGTCATGTACTTGCCGCCGAACACGCCCAGTTCGAGCATTTCCCTCGGCGTCAGTTCAGGCTGGAAGTCCGCGCCGAAATTCCGTCCGGCCGGTTCGACCAGTTCGTAACGGTAGCCCGTCTGCATCTTGTCATCGACGGCGACGATCTTCCTGGCGCTACGCATCTTGTGTTCATCGCTCCACAGGCGCGTTGCAAAGTCCTAGTCCCGCCGGATAGGCGGGGCATCGTACTCACGAAGCCCTGAGCCTTTCGTCTACCCATTCCCTGATCAAGTCCGCGTCGTCTATCCCCTTTGTTCCGGCAATGCGGTGAAGAGCGGCGGCTTGATCGGACTGCAAGCATACGCGCACGACGGTCAGACCGGCACGCTCGAAAACAGGCTCCCGGACTTCTTCGAGGTCATCCTCGAACTCGGTAACGTCATGGGTGTCCCAGAATCGCGCAAGCTCTTGTACCGAATCCGTGTGCGGGATCTTACTCATCGCTTTTTCCATTCGTTGTATCGCCTTCGCTCGTTATCCGACATTGGGTGCGCCGTAACCGGATAGCCCTTTGCCTCTGGGAATTGTATCACCACGCAGAACAAATGTCGCCCCGCATCGGTCTGGCCTAACACGTAGTAGACGGGATTCTCGCCCGCCGACTTGGCGCGAAGCACAAGCGGCGCGCCAAAGCATGCCTCCTCAACTTCGTGGGGACGAACACCGTGCCGCGCAATGTGTTCAACCCTGTCCTCTGGCCAGATCAGTTCCCATATCCTCATGTAGCCATGATATCGCGTCGGTGTTTTCAGGACAAGTCGCAATCGTACCCTTGACGGCAAAGGAAAACTTCATGAGTGGCTCAGCGGAACCTCGATCTCCTTTGCTCTCCAGGCCGCGTAGGCCAACGCTTGATCAATGTCCTCTGCTTCAAGATATGGGTAGAGGCGCAATACATCATCCTTGGAGTGCCCGGCTCCGACAAGGCCCACTACTGTGCCCACCGTCACGCGAAGACCGCGAATACACGGCTTCCCGCCCATCACTTCCTGATTAAAGGTAATGCGGCCCAATGGCTTCATGTCGTTTATCCTCAAAATGTTACGAATGCATTATATCATACTCGCTATGTATCGCGGTTGTTGCTCAGTTGTCGTCGGCGGATTCAAACTCTAAGTGCAACACCGAGGTTGTGGAAGACTTCGTAGGGCGTTCGGTATCCGAAGGTTTTCCTCGGCCTGTTGTTCAGTTCATTGACGATACTCTCGACCTGCGCTCTGGTGAGATGCTCGAAGCTACTGCCTTTTGGCAGATACTGGCGCAACAGTCCGTTGGTGTTTTCGTTTCGAGCGCGCTCATTGTTGGTGCGCCGCAAGCGAGCGAAAGCAGATTCTACACTCTTGACACAATGGCCGCCGTGTGCGGCATGCTTGTCCTCCTACGCTTTGAAAAGGTTGTTGAGAATACGGTCGACATCCGAGGCCATGCGTGGCTACGAGCTGTAAAGCACACGCGATTGGAAACGAGCCTCCCCTACGGCGTCGGCAACGGAAAACGACTCTGGTACGTTGCCGTGCATCGTTACGTTCCGTCGCGCAGGCGCATATACTCGTCCAGGACGGCCATGAAGTTGTCGTAGGGTGTGCCTTTCGCGATCGAGTGGCTCGGACCGAGGATGAAACCGCTGACGGGCGCGCCGGTTTCCATCGCGTGGCGCACGCATTTCCGGCAATCGTCCGGCGTGCCGGTCAGCAACACTTCGAGCGCAATCCCGCCCCAAAATGTCATGTGCTGGCCGAAATCGCGTTTCAGCGCGCCAAGTTCCATGTCTGGAATGGTCTGCAATGACTGGTAACATTGCACACCGGCTTCGATGAATTGGTCCATGAGCGTACGGTTGTTGCCGCAGTTGTGCAGGATGACTTGCTGGCCGAGCGAACGCACCCGTTGCACGCGTTCGCGCATGGGCGCGAAACAGAATTCGCGGAACATCGAGGGCGCGATCATCGGGCCTTTGCTCGCGGCCATGTCCTGTTCGAAAAACATCGCGTCTTGTCCGGGCCGGATATACCACGCGTCGCGCTGGTTCTGGCGCACGACGGACTGGCGCGCCGCCGCATGCACGACCTCCGGCAGAAGGTAGTACCCGATCAGCCCACCCGACTCGCCAGGCAGGTCGATCATGGCCGTGAAGTTGCCCACGGTTCCGGCGATATACCGGTCCTTGCCCAGCCGCTCGATCAAGTAGTCGCACGCCTCGAATACCGATGGATCCGGCGGCAACTCCTCGACCGGTTCGAGGTAATCCTCGATATTCGGATCTCGTTCCCGCGCCGATTCGGGCCTCTCGACCACGGCAATGTCATTCGTCAGTTCCGATGCCCGCCACACCGTGCCGTCCGCTTCTTGCCAAGTGACCTCGTCGAGACGCTTCACCTTGGGCGGCTCATAATCCTTCGGTGGCGCAATCGCCGCTTCTTTGAACGATATGATATCGCAACAATCGATCTTCTCGAAGAACTCGACTGTATCGTGCTTCCAACTCTCGACGACCTCGTCGCGCCGCCCTTCCCAGAACGCGATCTGGCACGCGATCTTGTTTCGGACATACGTCTTCCGTCCGATGACCGCCTCGACGGTATCGTAATCCACGACATACAACCCGAGCGGGACGTATGGCGCAGGCTCGCGCGCAATCGTTCGGCGTACGCATTCCTTTGGCGTCATTGAGTGGCTATTCTCAGTCCCCGTCCTTCGGTCGCCCTTGCGTCAAGGAGAGGAGCCGGTTGGTGTTTGTGTCTTTTCCTGCTCCTTACGAAAAGCGTCCCGCATTCCTTGCTCGTAGGCTGCCGTATACTCCGACTTTTGTACGTTGAGCGGAGTTGCAATGACACGAAACCACCAGGATTCCTCCGGTTGTGGATCCGTCCAGATCTCAAAGGGTCCGTCCATGCCGAGGAAGAGAGGCCTCTGACTTCCATCGTGCACGGGTCTATGAAGCTTCCGAACCCCATTCCGGTAGTCATTCCTCCCGCTCATCATACCGCTCTGTCTTGCTGCCATGCGCACTGGTTCTTCCCATACCATCTGTTGCACTACGACGAGGGTGCACGCGACAACGGCAAGC
This sequence comes from Candidatus Hydrogenedentota bacterium, assembly GCA_903925285.1. GTDB lineage: Bacteria > Hydrogenedentota > Hydrogenedentia > Hydrogenedentales > SLHB01 > DSVR01. The sequence goes on from CAIYET010000157.1 coordinate 9,118, forward strand.
CATGACAATAGTGAATGAAGGAGCATGGAAAACAACACTGTGCCTCTAGCAAAAAAGTGATTCCAAGAGTCGGTATCAAAAACAGGGAACTCTGTCGGGTGGAACGGCGTGTTCTTTTCAAGGTACAACAGCACGCTTACGGCATCGAGATCATGTGGTTCTATGAAGAAATCTCCCTGCGTCGTAACAACGCGGATCGATCGGCCGAGAGAGCGGTGTACGCGAACGTCCTCGATATCCGATGGCGCTAATTCGATGCGCCTGCGAAGGAGTCCTGTACCATACAAGACACCATGGCGCATTCGGAGCCCTGCGAAGGGCCAGTGAAGTGACATGACACACCTCCATTCAGCCGCCGGTTCTCTTCGGCCACCACCGGAGAATCGGCGCGCCGGTACACCATCTCCATCCTCAACCTCATACTACAACGCTTTCTGTGGTACGTCAACACAGACAATGCAATGGCCGCGTTCATGTTCGTCCATGTTCGTCCGTGTTCGTCCGTGGCGGACTGTCGCGCTTGCTTCGCGGCGGTTCTTGGGCGCATTCTTATTCCATTGTGCGTGGATATGCCGCGAGGTGAATATGAAAGCTATCGTGAACACGGGACCGGGATTGTTGGCGTGGCAGGATGTTCCGATGCCGGAGCCGGGTCGGCGGCAGGTGCGGGTGCGGACGGGTGCTTGCGCGATTTGTGCGACGGACATCGAGATGATCCAGGGCTGGGACCGCACGGGGTTTCCGTCGATTCCGGGACACGAGTGGTCGGGAACGGTCGACGCAGTCGGCCCCGATGTCGATCCGACGCTGGTTGGACGCCTGTGCGTCGCGGAAAACGTGTTGAGCGACGGCGGCGAGGTTGGGTTCGAGCATCCCGGCGGGTACGCGGAATATCTTGTCACCGACGCGGACAAAATCTATCCGCTGCCTGCGGGCTATTCGCTTGCGAAGGCCGCGTTGATCGAGCCGCTGGCGGTATGCGTGCGCGGCATCAACCGCCTGCGCTGCGACGCGACGGGTCCGGCGCTTGTGTTTGGCGACGGGCCGATCGGACTGCTCATGATCGCGTTGCTGGCACGAAGCGGGATTTGCCCTATTGTCGCCGTGGGCGGACGCGGCTCGCGGCTGGAACTCGCTACGGCCTTCGGCGCGGTCCACACGATCAACTACCACCGTGTGGGCGATAGACTGACGGACGCCGTGCGCGAGCAGGACATTGCGGGATACATGAGCGTGGTCGAGGCGTCGGGCTCGCCGAAAGCGATGAAAGCGGCGCTTTCGTTGGCCGCGCGGACGGGCCGTGTATTGGTCGTGGGCGATTACGGCCAGGCGCCGGCGTCGTTCGCGTGGAACCATCTCTTGCACCGCGAACTCGAATTGATCGGCACGAACGCGAGTGCGGGAGCGTGGGAAGAAGCGGTCAGGCTGGCCATCGAGGACCGCGTGCCGTTGGACTATCTGGTGACGCATCGTCTGCCTGCGGAACGTTTCGAGGAAGGCATCGCGCTGATGCAGCGCAAGAGCGACGAGGTTATCAAAGTCGTGCTGGATTGGACGGCTCCTTGATCGTGCTCATGCTCGTAATCGAGAATCTCGGTTTGATCTGGATGAATGACATCGTTCGTCCGTGCCCCGTTGGAGACACCGTCTATGACTGATATGCAATTCGAGCTGCTTATCGACTTAGGCATTGCAATTCCAGTCGCAGCGCTAGTGTGGAGATACTATCGCCACAGAACTTACAGATCAGAAGCCCGGTACTCGACCTTCGCCCCGCGATTCTGGGTTGGGACCGTTGATGGTTGCATTCTGTGCCCGATATTCTTGACTGTATCTGCTGTTCTTACACTCAACATTCCAAGAGCTCTAGCGGCTTCCCTACTCTTCGTGCAAGGCCTCGTCGGGCTTCTCTACTCGATTCTAATGCATGCACACTATGGCCAAACCGTTGGCAAGATGACTACCAAAGTGCGCGTGGTGGATTACCGCACAGAAGGAAAGATTTCGTTCCGGCAAGCATGTTTGCGAGAGAGTGTTCCCATTATTTTCATCACCACCTCTCTCGCCTTTGACCTTTCGAGCATGTTGACCGGAAGATTGGCTCCCTGTGAAATCATAAGGGGCTCGGCGTTCCTGGCGGAACGACCATTCGGGATTCCCTTGGCGATAGGTTTCCTGTGGTTTGCCTTGGAGATTCTGACCATGCTGACAAACAAAAAGAGGCGCGCCGTACACGACTTTATCGCCGGAACGATTGTCGTCCGTACAAACACGCGAGAGCCAAATGCAGAGTCGGACGCTTTACTCAATTCCGGCTCAGTTGGTGTTCCACAAGCACCGGTGCGGGGAAGCGAGGTCGTCCTGTAGCCCACACTAATCGGACCCAACGGCATAGGTTCGTCTAGAAGGAACGATTACGAGTATGACCACGAACAATCCCGTTGAAGAAAAGCGGAGGCAAATATGAGCCTGATTACCCTATCCATTGCGATATTGTTGAGTGCAGGCGAGCCGGGGACATTCGAGGCGCTGGGGACGCCGGTAGTCAAGGCGGGATTGATGGGCACGCTCGTTGGGCCTGGACCAACCGACGGTTCGGAACGGATCTACTTCAACTTCCGCCAGGACGGCGGCAAGCTGTTCCTGGTCGTCGTTGACCCGGAAACCGGTAAGTCGGAGCAATATCCGTCGCCGGTGGGCACGGGCGCGTGGGGTTTCATCATCGGGCCGGACCAGCGCATCTACCTCGGCACGCACGAAGGCCCCTCGCCGGCGGACAGCGGCCAGATCCTCGTCTTCGACCCGCGGCAACCGGAGAAGGCGATTCAGGTCGTGGGGCGTCCGTCGCCTACGGAGACGTACCTCTGGATGTTCGCGAACGGCGACGACGGCAAAATCTACGGCTGCACGTATGCCCATGCGAAGCTAGTATCATACGATCCTAAGACTGGCGAGTTGGCCGACCTGGGCGTGATGGACGACTCGCAACTCTACACGCGCAGCATCTGCGCAGGCGCGGACGGGCGCATCTACATAGGCGTGGGCTATGGACGCGCGAACGTCGTCGTCTATGACCCGAAAACGGGCAAGCACGTGGGCGTCCTGCCGGATGCGTATCGTAAGGATCCCGCGCAAACCGTTGCGAGCGTGTATGCGGGCGTCGACGCCAAGGTCTACGCCAGCGTGACGAAGATGGTCGCGGGCGACGGGGGCGCGATGAAACCGCAAGCCGTGACGTTGGTTGTCAATGGCGACAATCTCGAAGAAACCGCGTCGCCTGCGTCGGCGGTGTCGCAGACACGTTTCCGCGACGGGCGCGTGGTAGGCGGCGCGAACCTCAGCGGCGATTACAATATTACGTTTCCGGACGGCCGCGTCGAGACGCACTCGTTCGCCTACAAAGGCGCCGGATCGGGAATCTTCATGGTCGCGCCGGGTCCGCTTGGCCGCATCTACGGCGGCACGGCGATGCCGTGCGAGATGTTTTGGTTCGACCCGGCGACGGGCAAGTCGGAGAATCCAGGCAACCCTTGCGAGGTGGGCGGCGAGATCTACTCGATGCTCGATTATCATGGCGCGCTGTACTGCTGCGCGTATCCCGGCTCGTTCTTGTCGAAATGGGATCCAACGAAACCTTGGGATTACGGACGTAACGCGGATAACAATCCGCACGGATTTGGTCCGCTCGGCGTCGGGCATCTGCGTCCGCGCGCAATGATCCTTGGGCCTGACGAGAAGCTCTATATCGGCAGCTATCCGGAATACGGACGGCTTGGCGGATCGCTCGGCGTATGGGATCCGACACAGGACAAGCTCATCGAGAACTATCATCGCCTCATCGAAAACCAGTCCATCGCGACGTTGGTTTACGACGCGAAGACCAGCCTCGTATTCGGCGGCTCATCGACGGCCGGCGGCGGCGGATCGAGGCCGTCCGAACCCGACGCCAAGTTTTTCGCGTTCGACCCCGCCAAGAAGATGCTGGCATTCGAAGAAGTGCCCACCCCAGGCGCACAAGGCATTCGCACGCTGGTTCAAGTCGGACGCCGCCTCTTCGGCCTCGCGGGCGACAACCACCTTTTCGTGTACGATATCGACACAAAAGAATACGTTCACAAAGGGCCGCTTTCGGTGAAGGCGGTTCCCGATCTAAGCATGGGATTGTGGCGCGACGGCCAGTTGTACGGCCTCTCGAAACAGGAAGTGTTCCGGCTCGATCCTGTGTCGTTCCAGTTGACAAGCTTGGCGAAATACGAGCGAGATATCCACTGCGGGTTCGCGATGGACGAGCACGGCATCTACTTCGGCGATCGGGCGACGCTCATGCGCTACAATTGGCCAAAGCCAGGGGGCTTATGATCAGTGCATTTCCTGGCCGCCGGTGACGTTGAGGGCTTGGCCGGTCATGTAATTGGCGTCGTCCGAGGCGAGAAAGACGACGACGTTGGTCACGTCGCGATACTGGCATGGACGCTTCATGGGCACTTGGTCGATGTATTTCTGGCGGACCTGTTCGATGGTCAATCCTTGATTGGCGGCATATTGCTTGAAGAGGCTGTTGACCCACAGCGGCGAATCGAGGAGGTTTCCGGGGCAGATGCAGTTCACGCGGATGCCTTGCTCTGCGAATTCGAGGGCGAGGCTTTGTGCGACGCCGATGCCGCCGAATTTGGATGCGGCATAGGCGCTGTTGCGGAAGCTTCCTTTCTTGCCGGACTTCGAGTTGATCTGGATGATTGCGCCGCCGTGTCCGCCCTCGAGCATGACCCGGATGGCTTCGCGCGCGCAGATGAAGTAGCCGACAAGATTGACGTCGATGACCTTGCGCCACTTGGCCACGTCGAACGCCACCGAATCGCCGGAAACGAGAATGCCCGCGTTCGAGACCAGGATATCCAATCCGCCCAGCCATGCCGCCGCAGCGTCCATCGCCGTGCGCACGCCCTCGGCGTCGGTGATATCTACCTGCGCGCCCATCACGCGGCGTCCGGTCTTCTTTGCGGCTTCGCTGGCGGTGGCCTGGACCTGCTCGATGCTCACGTCCCAGCCGACGACGTCGCAACCTTCCTCGGCCAGCCGTTCGACGATCGCCGCGCCCAGCCCTTGCGCTGCGCCGGTGACCAATGCTTTCTTTCCTTCGAGGCGTCCCATTATACGAACATCTCCAGTAAGGCCTGCTCGGCCTCGCGCGTCCACGCGCCTTCCGGACTCAGCTTGTCGGCCAGCGCCGGAAGTCGTTTTGGTATCTCTTCCAAACTCATCAAAGGCAAATCCATCACGTGCGGATAGATGACCGTCTTACCGGGGAAACGCGCCGCTTTGACGCCTTCGAGTCCTTCGCGTGCCGCGCCGAGTCCGCCGATGGCCGCGACGCTGAGGTTTGTGTTGAGTCGATGCGATTCGACCATTTGCAGGAGTTTGCGCAGGTCGCTAATGCGCGAGCCGCTGCTGCCGATCAGCTTCACGCCGCGGCAGAGATCGCCGAGTTCGATCGCTGCGACGCTGCCGATACCGAGGCCCGCGAACACGTTCACGAATGCGTCGTTTGCCGCGAACCGGAGCGAGTCCTTGACCAATGCCGCAACTGGCGCGAGCACGACGACGTCATCGTAGCCGTTCGGCGCTTGCGCGTGGATCCACGCGTCCATTGCGTCCTTGTTCGGGAAATCCGACGGCGCCAGCGTGATGAGCCGGATGCCGTTCTTGTCCGCGAGACCTTGGAAACGGTTCTGGAGATGGTCGAGGCGCCCGCGGTCCAGATCGGTTACCACGACGCGTTTCGGCCCGTTGGCGATTTCGAGCGCGCGCTGCACGTGCATCTGGCCCATCGGGCCGCCTGCGCCGATGAACAACGCGCTACCGTCGTATAGCAAGTCGCCCCGTTCGTTGGCCTTGGCGACTTCGAGCATCGTGTTACCGCCGCCGTAGTAGCGGATGTTCTCGTAATGAATGCGGCCGAGGTCGATGGATACGGGACCGGACTCCGCCGGCTGGCCGAGAAAAAACATCGCGCCGTTCTTGCGCAGGCGCGGCGAGAGTTCGTCGACCATCGTCGGCGTCGGCGCGCACACGATGATGCTGTCGAACTTCTCGTCCGTAAGCCCTTCGAGCGTCCGCGCCACGATCCGCGCCAGCGGGTTGGTGTCCGACCAATCCTCCGGTCCGTCGCTGACGATGAGCAACTCGCCCTCGCCCGGCGAGAGATGATCTTCGAGACAATACGACATTTCGACGCACGCCCACGGCTCGGCGAGCGCCGCTTCGCTATAACCCGTTTCGGGCTGCACGGGCAGGAGGTAGCAGCCCTCGTCGCCCGCCAGCGCACGCTCGTCCAGGTAGCAATACTGCTCCATACCGCCCGGAATCAGATAGCCGAACGAGTAGCCGAGGCCGTGAAAGTAAATGTCCGCCTGAACGATGTAGCGTTCGCCGACCTGGAACATGTCCTTCCAACGTTCGCCGGCCTTGACGACGGTTACCGCGCATTCGTGCCCGAGCACCGTCGGATCGGTCGCCAAGTCGCGCCCGCGCAGACGCGCGTGATTCCCGCCCTGGTTGATGATTTTGATGTCCGACAGGCATAGGCCCAGCGCATCCACGCGCAACAAGATTTCGTCGTCCGTCGGCTCGCGCAACGGCAGCGTCTGCGGCTTGCCGTCGCGGCCAAGCTTGTCGAATCCCGCCCCGAAAACCTGCCATGCCACATAGGTTTCCGGCAACTCCAACTGGACCTTGCGAAAAGCGTCGAAACGCGACACGTCATCCTCCTTGCTTCGCGAGGGTTCTCTCGCGGTACTTTTCATCTGGGCGCGTGTAAATCCGCGCGATATCCTTTTCCGACATGAAGGCCGGGCCGCCGAGGGCGTAGGTCCCGACGACGATCCGCGCGGCCTTCTCGGCCATGTCCGTGATGTTCATGACGGCCCGCGGCGAATCGCCCACCGCGATCAAGCCATGTCCCTGCATCATGATCGCGCGCGGCAATACGCCTTCCTCGTCGATGAACGCGTCGACGCGCGCACGGATCTCGCGTGCCAAGACCAGTCCTGGATCGACGTACGGGATGAACACCGATTTCGCGGCCATCACGACGACGTGATCCGGGCAGATGCGGCCCATCGCAGCCTCCTCGGCCTTCTTCGAACACAAGATCATGTTCGTGTACAACGGATGCGTGTGGCCGACGAATTTGATCTCAGGATACCGCAGCAACAATGCGTGGAAAAGCGTCTCGACCGACGGACGCCTCGTTTCGTTCGGATCGACTCGCGCATCCGTCAACACGCGCGTCACCGCCGCATCGTCCGCTGCCGGGTCGTCGAGCAACGCCAGCACTTTCGAGCGCGAAACCGCGACGAATCCGCCGCCGTCGATATGGCCCAACACCGCGCCCGATGCCTTCACGTAGAACGTGTCGTCATCGATCCGCGCCGACGTGTTGCCCTCGCCCAAAATCGCATACGCACGGTTCGGCTCGCCAAGATACCGCGATAAGTCTACCAATTGCCGCAGAATCGCTTCACTCATACAGATACACGTTTCCCTTCAGGTTTGAAGCCATGGACGACAAGTATACCAAGTTGGCGCTAAACAGGGCAAAAGAACAATCTTTGGCTCTTCCGGATTTAGCGTACTTTATAAGAAGCTCTCATTCTTTGGGGAAGTTGTCGCCTCAACTGAATTTCCCCGAAGGGGAGGAACATGAATAGCCGTGGGTGCAACCCACGGGCACAAATACTTAACCACCGACCCTGGAAGGGTCGCACAAGAAGCACGATGTCAACCTTTATTAACGATGATATGGACATAG